>WJKY01000033.1 GCA_014728835.1 Candidatus Woesearchaeota archaeon
GCTGAAGAGAAAGATTCTACTGCGCCTACTAACGTAGGAAAACCTAAAAAAGAGAAAAAGGAAGAACCAAAAAAAGAACCAGCGCCAACAGCAGCAGAATTAGCTGAAAAAAAATCAGAAGAAAAGGAAGAGAAAAAAGAAGAGAGTTCTAATAAATAAGCATGGCAAAAAAGAAAAAATCTAATAAAATTAAGAAAGCAAAGAAACAAAAAACAGCAATTAAAAAACAAAGAAAAAAAGGCAAAGGTAAAGAAGAAATTAGTGATCATGCTTATCCTGCAAAAATAATGGAAATTGTCGGTAAAATGGGAACTCGCGAAGGCGGCAAACAAGTCAGAGTTAAAATTCTTGCTGGTCCAGACAGCGGCAAAGTAATGCGAAGAAATGTTTTAGGACCTTTTAGAGTCGGCGATGTTCTAATGCTTAAAGAAACTGAAATTGAAGCTTCACCTACTAAAGGGAGAAAAAGATGAAAGCTCTAATATTCTTTTCGAGCAAATGCGAGAACCGTGCTGCAACGGCGGAACGTTGCACTGAAATTGAAGCTTCACCTACTAAAGGGAGAAAACGATAATGGCAAAATGTTCATATTGCAATAAAGAAATTGAAAAAGGAACAGGCAAGTTATTTATTTCTAAAACAGGCAAAATCAAATGGTTTTGTGGTTCAAAGTGTGAGAAAAACGCGCATAAATTAAAACGCAACCCCAGAAAAGTAAAGTGGATTAAAAAACAAAAAAAATCTAAGAAGTAGATCTCTGACCTTCTACTTGTAAATAATATGTTACTAAATTACCAAATATTGTCGCATTAATAAACTCACGTTCTTTATATTTTTTTAAAGTATACTTAAGTTCATTATATCCCCAATCAAATTTGTGTTCTCTATTACATATAAATTCTTGAATTTTAGTATATGCTTCGTTTCCAGTCAAATTTTCTTGTTCTAATTTTCCTACTTTTTTTAATCTAATATCAATATCAGAATAATGTACGTACGTGTATCCTTTTATTTCAAAGACTATCTCATCAAGCCTGGTAATTTTATTTTTTAACCTGAAAGCTGGAACTTTGCTTACTTTTGATATTTTTTTCCCAAGTACACTGTATTTAATTTTTTTCAAGAGCTTCATTATTTTTTTAATGTGTATTTTACATAATTATATTCGTCAATAGCTTTTGCAAGTGTTTGCTCATTGCGTAACGGCCAGTTAATATTTTTAACTATATCTTTAACTTCTTTTTGCATCATTCTTTGAAAACTCAGATAGCTTTCATCATCTGTCCCAACTTTGTAGGCTTTTCTTATATTTCTATCCCACATTACAAAAACTTCTCTGTCTAAAATATGCATTACTTTTGCAGCTCCAGTATATTCAACACCTTTAATTACAGAAAGATTTGAGTACAATTGTTTAACATCATCTCCGATATCATCAAAATCTACATTACTAATGTCAACACCATTATCCTCTAAATCCAAAAGTAGCGGTTCTGCATCTTCTATTACATCTTTTAATTTGGCTGGGCTTTCATCTATAAAATCTCTGAACTGCGATGGGTTCCATGTTGCCAAAATAAGTTCTGCTGCCTGTAAGGGGTATTCATCAGCAATTTGAACAGCATCGTCATATAAACTTCCTCTGCGTTCGTGTTTTTTATATTTTTTATGCGCTCTTTCTAATTTTTTTAATGTAATTGCCATTTTACAATGTTTGGACGGAAAGTAATAAAAAAAGTTCGCTATTTCTAATAGAAAATAGAATCAAAAGCCTTTTATTGAGTGTATTTTTAGTTTATTTTGAGGTGCAAAAAATAATGGCTGAAAAAAAGCTCGTAGGAAAAGTTACACACTTTTTCCCTAAAATAAACGTAGCTGTAATAGATGTGCAAGCTCCACTAAAAGTAGGAGATAAGATTTCCATAGAAGGTCCTACAACTAATTTCACGCAAAAAATTGATTCTATGGAGGTAGAACACAAAAAAGTTGAAAAAGCTAAAAAAGGCGACGACATTGGAATGAAAGTCAAAGAAAGGGTCAGGGAAAAAGATATGGTGTACAAAGTAGAATAAATTCTTTTTACCTTTTAATAATTTTAATTTTCTCTATAATTAATTCTTATTTTTATAATCAATTATTAATTTTGTAGTTATTTTTTTATAGTTCTATTATAATCAAATTTTAATTTATATTCATAAAATAAAGTAGGATGCATGCCTGAACTAACTAATTCTTTTTCTCTTATTATTTTTTTCTTAGCTAGAAAATGGTATGCTTTTTTTATTTCTTTTTTAATTGAAGTTTTCTCTTCAATAGCTAATTCCTTATTTTCATAATCAGAACAAACATTTGCTAAAAAGTCTTTATTGTTAATTAATTTTTCAATAAGTTCATTTTGGTTCTGTGATGAATTTGGGTTTAATATTTTTATAAGTTCCATAAAAAATAAACGAGTTTCTAGATTAAGTGCCATCATCTAATGATTAGTTTTAAAAACATATAAATACTGCTATCTAATAAAAGTATAAAATGAAGCCTATAAAACCATCAGCTAAAGAGCGAAAGCGTCATATCCGCTGTTCCGTCAGCGGGCACCGGCTTCGCTGCGCTCAGAAAGCGAGCTTCGCTGAAATCAATACAATTAAATTCAATGATTTATCGCATTCGGAGGTATAAAATGAAACCAATTAAACCATCAGCTAAAGAGCGAAAGCGTTATATACTCATAAAATTGAAATCTAAAAAGAGAGTCGAGAAAAAGGATGTTAAGAAACTAGTCATCCAGGCTGGTTTGCAATTTCTCGGTGAGTTAGGAATGGCTCGCAGTGGTTTACAATTCCTACCAGAAACATGGAATAAAAAAAACATGACAGGAATAATAAAAACCGGTCACAAGTTTGTAAATGAAACAAAGGCGGCTCTAGCTCTAATACAAGAAGTTAAAGGCGAAAAAGCTGCTGTTCAAACTATTAAAACATCAGGCTCTATTAAAACATTAAAAAACATTCAAAAAAAGGTGAAATAAATGGCGCAAATACTTTCACAACGGGCAATGGGATATGATCGCGCAATAACTGTATTTAGTCCAGATGGACGGTTATTGCAAGTTGAATATGCGAAAAAAGCTGTAAACCAAGGTGCAATGACTTTGGGTATTGTCTACAAAGACGGTGTTCTATTAATAGCTGATAGAAGAATAAGAGAAAAACTGCAAATCTCAGAATCAATAAGAAAAATATACAAACTGGGAAATCATTTGTTGTCTACTTTCTCAGGACTTACATCTGATGCGCGAGTTTTAGTTAGAAAATGCCGCGTATTTGCTCAGCAACACAAATTAACATATGGCGAAGCAATTGATGTTGAAAGTCTTGTTAAATATCTTTGCGATTTAGAACAGATGCATACTTTATATGGTGGAATAAGACCTTTTGGAGTTTCATTTTTAATTGCTGGCTGCGACAAAAAAGGTTTTAAGTTATTTTCAACTGAACCAAGTGGAATTTACTGGGGTTTTAAAGCCAGAGCAATTGGTCTTAATTCAGATGAAGCAAATAAATTATTAGATAAAAAATACAAAGATGGAATGTCAAAAGAAGATGCTGTAAAATTAGCAATTGATATTTTCAAAAAAGTTCTTGGTAAGGATTTCAGCTATGGCAGACTAGAAACCGCAGCAGTAACTGAAAAAGGCACAGAGGACGTAAATATAGAGAGGAAATAATGCCAAACGGAAGATCACAAAGAGATGTCATAAAAGAAAGAATTTCAATTAATTTAGCTCGCCTTAAAAAAGGCGGGGAAAATTTTGAAATAATAATTCAAGATCCAGATAAAGCACTAGAGTTCAGACAAGGAAATGATAATATTAGCATGCGTGATATTTTAGAGATTGACAAAATCTTTAAGGATGCAAAAAAAGGTGAAGCCCAATCTCCAGATGCTATTAAGAAATGGCTTGGAACTGAAAAAGCTTCAGAAGCTGCAAAAAAAATTCTTAGGGAAGGTGAATTTCATCTGACAGCTGAGCAGCGAAAGCGCATGTTTGAGGAAAAGAAAAAGAAACTAATTGATCATATTCACAGAAATGCTGCTGACCCTAAAACTGGAAATCCTCATCCTGTTAAAAGAATTGAACTTGCTATGGAAGAAGCAAAAGTTCAGATTGATCCATACACGCCAATTAGAGCGCAGATGGATAAAATAATTGAGCAATTGCGTCCGATTATTCCGCTCTCTTTTGAAAAAATAAAATTAAGAATTAGAATCCCAGCAAAATATGCTGGCTCTGGATATGGAAACATAAAATCTAAATACACTTTAAAAAATGAGGAATGGAAAAATGACGGCTCTGTTGAGTTTGAAATGGAAATTCCTGCAGGCATAAAGCCTGATATATATAATATTGTCAATAAGCTCACAAATGGTGAAGCTACGATAGAGGAGATGAAATAATGGCAAAAGAAAAAATTCATATAAAAAATAGGGATATAGTAGTCCCAGGTGATTTATTAGCAGAAGGTATGGCTTACTTACCATCTGGAAAAGCCTTTAGAGAGGATAATAAAATTTACGCAGCAACAGTTGGTTTAATATCAATCAAAGGTCGCGTAATTAAAGTAATTCCTTTAGCTGGCAAATACATGCCAAAAAAAGGCGATGTTGTTATTGGAAGAGTTACAAATATGGGTTATTCAGGATGGCATCTTGATGTAAATAGTCCATATAATGCAGATTTAAATATTGGAGAAGCTACAAGAGAATACATAGATCTTGCAAAAACAGATCTTAGCAAATATTTTGATATAGGTGAGTATGCACTTGCTGAAGTTATAAATATTTCAGAAAACAAATATATCAAATTATCAACAAAGAAAAGACCTTATAGGAAACTTAAAGGCGGAAATATAATTGAAGTTTCACCTACAAAGATTCCAAGAATAATAGGCAAAGCAGGTAGCATGATTAAAATGCTTAAAGATAGTTCTGGTTGCGATATTATTGTTGGTCAAAACGGAATTGTTTGGATCAAAGGCACACCAGAAAAAGAAGCTTTGGTTGCGCAAGCAATTCACAGAATTGAAAAAGAATCACATACAAAAGGTCTGACATATAACATCAAAAAGATGTTAGGAGGCAAGAAAAAATGAAAGCAGGCGCACCAGATAAATTCATAGTTAAAGGAAAAAGATTAGATGGGAGAAAAATAGATGAGTTGCGGCCGATTAAAATCAAAGCAGGTGTCATAAAAAGCGCAGATGGTTCTGCTTATTTAGAAATGGGTGAAACTACTGTATTGGTTGCTGTTCGCGGTCCAAGAGAAGTAATACCTAGACATCTGGCTATGCCAGATAAAGCTTACTTGAATTGCGTCTATGATATGATGTCCTTTGCAACTCCAGAAAGAAACCGACCAGGTCCAAGCAGAAGAAGCACTGAAATATCCAAAGTTATGAAAGATGCTTTATCACCTGCAATCTTTTTGGAAAAATATCCTAAAACAAAAATTGATATTTATGCAGAAATTACAAATGCAAATGCTGGAACTAGATGCGCAGCAATTACTGCTGCCTCTGTTGCGCTTGCAGATGCTGGTATTGAAATGAAAGACATTGTAGCATCAATTGGTGTTGGAAAAGCAGGTGGAAAACTAATGCTTGATTTGTTTGAACCAGAAGATAATTTTGGTGAAGCAGATGTTCCAATTGCGATTATGCCACGCACTGAAGAAATTACTTTGCTTCAAATGGATGGTGACCTTTCAAAAGATGAATTAAAAAAATTAATTGCTATAGGTAAAAAAGCATGCAAAGAAATTTATAAAAAACAAAAACAAGCTTTGAAAAAGAAATTTGAAACTGAAAAGGAGGCAAAAAAATGAGAACGCGTACAGTTAAATCACATATATCTGCTTTACTAAGCAAAAACAAAAGAGAAGATAATAGAAAATTTGATGAGTTCAGGAACATATCAATTGACGTTAATCCTATTCCAAGAGCACATGGCTCTTGCAAAGTAAAATTAGGTGAGACTGAAGTTATTGTCGGTGTTAAATTAGATGTTGGTGAACCTTTTCCAGATACGCCAAATGAAGGTGTGTTAATTGTAAATGCTGAATTAGGCCCTCTTGCAAGCCCTGAATTTGAAAGTGGCCCACCAAGAGAAAACGCTATAGAACTAGCAAGAGTTATAGATAGAGGTATAAGAGAATCCAAATGCATTGATTTTGAAAAGCTTTGCATCAAAGAAAAAGAAAAGGTTTGGATGCTTTTCATTGATGTTTATCCAATTAATGATAGTGGAAACTTACTTGATGCATCTGCACTGGCAGCTATTATTGCTTTGAAAAATGCATTGCTTCCAAAATATGATAAAAAAGAAGAAAAAGTTCTTTACAAAGAATTTACTAAAAAGAAATTGCCTTTAACTAAAACTCCAATACAATGCACATATGCAAAAATAAATGGTTCAATTATTTTAGACCCATCTAAAAGAGAAGAAGATTCATTGGACTCGCGGCTCTCAATCTCTATTTTAGAGAGCGGAAATATTTGTGCTATGCAAAAAGGCGAGGTAGGAACTTTTACAGACAAAGAAATATTGGATTTGGTTGAAAAAGCAATCAAGAAAAGTAAGGATTTAAGAAAGCTTGTTAAATAAACAAGCTGATACTTCCTCCTACTAAACATAAAATACCAAACATTAAAGTAAATTTAAAGAAATTTATTTTCTTTGAAAGTTTTATTAAAACATGCAAACTTAATAAACCAATTATAAAACTTGTAATTAATGCTGGCCATGCCTGAAAAATAATTGTATTTGTAAGTGAAATATAAACTGTAGATACTAAAACAATTGGTGCAGACATCATATATGAATATTTTAAAATTTCAATTGGTTTTAATTTACCAAATGATAATCCAAAAATAGTTGCGCCAGACCTTGAAAGACCTGGGATAACTGCTAAACCCTGTAATAATCCTGTGACCATAGCTAATTTATTCATAGCAAAACCAAATTTTCTTTTAGTTTTATGAAAGTAAGATGTTGCAAGTAAGCCAAAACCAGTAAGCAGCAATAAAATACTTCCTCCTAAAGCTGCTGTATTTCTAACACTTAAATAAAGCGGCAATCCAACTGCAAGAGAAATAATTGTTGCAATTATCAAAAATTTTAGCAGTTTTTTGTCTTTACCTATCAAAACATTTCCCCAATCTTTTCTAAAATAAATCAAAACTGCAAAAAAAGTTCCAAGATGCAAGAAAAGTGCTATGTCAATTGGATTAATTTCCTGCGGCAAACTAGCTAATGCTACAATCCCTTCACTAGAAATTGGCAACCATTCAAATATTCCTTGTAGAATTCCTAATAATATGTACAGCCACATCAAAAAAACCTTATGTGAGAAAAGTTTATAAACTATTTGCTTGAGTAAATAAATTATGCATAATGATTATACTAAATTTGAAATTGCTAGAATAATTGGTGCGCGAGCACTTCAGCTTTCAATGGGTGCGCCATTGCTAATAAAACGGCCAAAAGACTTGTATGATCCAACAGAAATAGCACGCATGGAATTTGATTCTGGTATATTACCAATTACTATTAAGCGCCCAACACCTAAGAAAGTTAAAAGACTAAAAGAACTTCCTGAATAATTTATTCCTATATTAAAATATCATAATCTAAGATGCTAATCTATTTTCAATAAAATTCAAAATTAGTTTTTATTTCTTTAGCTTATTAATCTTCTTTTCAAGTTTGTCAAATTTCTTCTTATTATTAAAATCAAAAACCCATTCTAAAAAAAGGATTGCTGGAAAAACTACAAATAATGTAAGCAATAATCCTTCAAAAGTTAATCTTTTAATTTGTGCAAAATCTAAATCAAAAAATATTCCATGGATTATTGCTCCAATTGCTACTAAAACACTAAATACTAATAATATTAAAATTTGTTTTTTAGCAAGGGCAAACTTTCCATATTTTTAAGAAGAGATTTAGATTAATAAACTTTACTAGAATTTTGAAATTACAATTAATCCTTGTTATGCGCCCGAGCCGTAGGCGAGAGTCATAGGCTCATATAGAGATTTTCTGCTAAAGTATGAATTCAAAAACATCAAATATATAAATTTTTAAACTCAGAAATACAAATATCTTATATGGAGGTCACTGGCATTAAAGCTAAGAGAATTAGAAACTCTCGCAGGCAGTGGACTATTCGTGTGGAAGTTCGCTCTGGTCGGCATGTTGGTGTAGGTAAAGCTCCTTCTGGTGCTTCAAAAGGTGAGCATGAAGCAGTTGCTTTTCCAGAGGATGTTGATTATTCTGTCAAACTTGTAAATTCAAAAGTGAAAAAATCACTCGTAGGAACCAAATTTGAAAAATTCTCAGATTTGAAAAAAATTGAGCGAAAACTTAAGAAATTCAAAAAGCTTGGTGGCAATCCAGTAATTGCTTTGGAATTTGCGCTGTTAAATTGTCTTGCACATGTAAAAGAAAAACCACTTTGGCGAGTTTTAAATCCGCGTGTAAAAAAAATGCCAATGCCTTTGGCAAATGTTGTGGGCGGAGGCGCGCACACAAAGAAAAAAGGTGTATTAGATGTTCAGGAAATACTTTTGCTGCCCAAAACAAAAAAATTCAAAGATGCAGTTAAAATAAACACTGAAATCTACAAGCAATTAAGAAAAGAGCTAAAAAAGAAAGATAAAAAATTCAAAGGCAAAACAACTGACGAGCATGCCTGGATTA
>WJKY01000098.1 GCA_014728835.1 Candidatus Woesearchaeota archaeon
ACCTGACATTCTCCACCTCGGGTATCAACCCCCATAATGCTTCCCTGTCCCTTACCTTAATGGCTTCATTCTTCCTCTCGAGTATCCCATCTAATCTCTTCGTCACACCCTTCAGGCGCAGTAGCATCTCGTCTCCCAGAAACTTGTATTGTATCGGCGTGTATCCTCCGTTTACCGAGTAACTGATTGTGACAAAGACGGGGTTAGGGAACCTCTTCTCTAGGATGTCCACGAATTCCTTCGGGTACATCCACGGCTTCCTCTGAACCTTTTTTCCTCCGACTTGGGAATACATCAGGTAGTCCAGGTCGATGTCCAGCAGGACCGGATCCCTGATTTTTATGTGCTCTATGTCTGTTGCCGTGAATCTATGACCATACAACCTCCCGCTGAGCCGCCATCGGTGCTTCCTCACGTATCCTCCCCACGGGCTCCTCTCAAGTATACCCCTAACTGTTTTCTCAACGGATTCATTCATGCTGCCAGGGATAATCCAGTGGAATTCGGACACTATCCCTTCTCTCATGGCCGGGTAGATGTAGTTCCCGATGTTCTCCTGTGTGTCGATATCCTTTCCGAACCGTTCAAATAAGAGGGTTTTCTCCAGCTCGCTCTTCAGTTCATCAATCGTCCTGGACTCACGTATCACGTCCTCCCTTCTCTTAGCGTGAAAAAACCAGAAATCAATGTGGGCGTCCAAGTGGGCAAGAGGGAGGTTCCTGAAACCCTGTTTCTTCCATTCCTGACACGATTGATTATGATCCTCAAAAAGGGCAATATTGTCTCTCATTTTCCTCAAGCAACTGGTCATTTATATTACCTAATACTCATATAATCGAAATAAATTTGATTTATGTTCCCTATGCTGTTGCTTAAAGTGAAATACAAGTATTTCTTTAATATCGCGGATGTCTGCATGCAGGTGACCAGTGATTCACTGCACGAGAGAAACCCCGACTGGGACTGGAAGCTGGAGAGTTTTATCTTGAAAGAGTCTGATAGGGTTGATACAGAATTTAAACTTAAGCTGACGGATCGTTTCGTGAAACACAAGCCACACATTCTGTTCGAGACGAGGAGGACCGACTACGTTCCCTCCCCAACTACAACTAGGTGTCGGGAAATGGCAGATGCTTATTTAGGTGTGGGGGTGGACTGGCGGGTGGGTGAATACGACGGGCGTTTATTGTTTGAAGGCGGTGGGGCAAGTTGTTTTCAGCTTTCTATGGACAAGGATTTAAGGGGGGCGGACATAAACCTGATTAAAAACGGCGGTAGGTGGGAGCTATCCGATTTAGTGTACAGTTTCATGCAACTTTACATGATTTTTTTCCTAGGTAGACACCAACTTGGTTTAATGTTTCATGCTGCTGGCGTACGGGATGACGGGGAGAACGGCCAGGGTTTACTGTTCGCGGGCTCATCTGGCGCCGGAAAAACCACGGCCGCTAAAATCTGGCATAAATACGGGTGCACCAAGGTGCTGAATGACGACAGAATAATCATCCGTAAGGTGGACGGGGATTACTACATGTATTCTACTCCATGGCACGGAGATTACTATCAGTACTTCAACCGGCCGTTGGGAAAGTCTAGGGTGGACAAAATGTTCTGCCTCTACCATCGGGAAACCAATAAGGCCATGAAACTCACACCTAGGGAGGGTTTCACCATGTTCTTCAAAACAATCTTCCCTCTGTTCTACGACAAGGAGTCCATGGAGTTCTCCTCCAAGTTTCTGCTGGATTTGGTGGCTGCGGTCCCATCCTACAGTTTTGGGTTTAAAAACGACAGTGGAATCATGGATTATGTGCGTAAGATTCAATGAAGGATTGTTTCAACCGAGATTATCTGACATTTACAATACGTCTTAAACGAAGTCTCAGGGTTATGGGGTGCATCAGCATCTAAGTCAATACTGCCTCCGCGTCAGGTGTACAATCTGCCGATCCCCCCCCACATTGGCGTCCGTGGAGGTCATTGGGTCCCCTGCCAGCCGCTTGGGGGCAGCACGCTAGTACCGCCTGCTGTGGGTCGAGCTTTATCCTATACACTTCCATGTCAGCCCATTTTTTCTTCCTGCCCATCTTATGCACACCAGATTCATATATACTATATCCTTTAGGATATATAAGCATATGGGTGTGGGTTCACAACCCTCAAGACGCCTTATGCGGCTGTTTCAGGCAGGCTGTTCAACTTAATCCAATATCTCCCGCTATCGGCTATTAACGTTAATGTCCTAGAGTTTCCCCGCCTTTTTAACTTAATGACCGCACCAGTTCCCTGGTTAATTCGCAATAGTACCCGATTGGTTCCTCCAGGCTGTCTTTTTCCAACATTGCTCTCGCGGGACACCATTTGCACAACAGCCTGTACTTGCATGTCCTGCATTTACTGTGCGTCCTGAATGCCCTCCCCTGCACCTCCCTGCTCAGCAGCATAAAACCCTCCTTTACTGTGGCTTTTTCGTGTGATAAGTCGTAATCCGGCTCCCTGAGGTACGTGCATAGAAACATTTCCCCCTTCGGGGATATTATGAAACTATGCTCTCCAACGGCACAAGTGAATAATTTATCCGATTCAGGCCTTCCTACCAAATCCCTCAAATCCAGTTTTTCACCGGGTTGCTGCGTCTCCTCATCATAGAAACCGTATCCTCTGTTAACTTCCACCGCCTCCTTTGGATCCAGCCTCAGCATACACGGATCAGTGTCGTGGTTGAGCCTAGCGTTCAATAAAGTACTGGGCCTAAAATCCTTCCCCATACCTTCGACCAGTTCCTTTATTTCATCTATCTCATGGACGTTTTCCTTTGTCACCTGTGTCTTCACTCTGACTTTAACCTTGTTTTCCGTAAGCTTTTTTATCGCCTCAACCTGTCTCCCAAATAAACCGGTTCCCGTTATCCTTCTGTAGGTTTCAGGCGTCGCCGCATTAAGTGTGGTCTCAATGTTGAACGGAGGGCTCTCAATGAACTTCCCCAGGAGCATCTCGTCCATGGTGGTGAGAG
>WJKY01000034.1 GCA_014728835.1 Candidatus Woesearchaeota archaeon
ATTTCACTATAATGTAGCAAACAGCAAACAAAAACATAAAAAGAGATTTTTTGTATTTAAATGTAATGGCCAAGGATGAATTTGATGAAATTGATAAGAAAGAATTAATCAAATTTATCAAAGATGAGAATCTAAAATTAACTTACAAGCCTATTACTGCTCATGACTTGTTAACTAAGAGTGAAGAAGAAATTAAAGAAAAAGCTGAGCAGCAAAAACAAAGCATGGATACTAGAGAGCGACATAAACTTATGAAAAATATGAAGATTCTTGCTGCTATTATGCTTGGCAAAAAAAGCAATAAAGAATTAGCTAAAGTTCTGGATACTGATAAAAGCTACGCTTCAAAGCAAATCAAAAAATTGCAAAAAGAAGGTTTGGTTCACAAAAAAGGTGAAGGCCGTAAAACAGAATATGAAGTTAATGAATTTAATTTTATAAATTTCCTAACCTCTAAAGTCAAATTAAGATGGGGTGGAAAGAAAAAATCTAAAAAAAGAGGTGATGAAAATAAGTGAAAAATCCTTTGAACTGATGATGTACCAGCTAATAATTATTGTTCTAGTTGGTATATTTCTGTCTTTAGGGATTGGATATTGGGTCGGAAAAGAAGTTGGTTTTTCCAAAGGTGTTAGTGCAGTTTCTGTAGAAAAACCAGACTATTGCACAGTTGACAAGTCCAGTGGAAATATAATTGTAGAATGTAATGAATTAAAAAATATGACTCTTGACTCATTATGTGAATGGGTTCCTGAAGAACTGAAAAACAAATTAAAAATCGTAATTATAACCTAGTCTTTTTTATCTTCTGAAGGACTAGGTTGTTTTTTAAATTTAGCTAGTTCTTTTGCTAATAAAATTGTTTTTGCTCTTAACTTCTTAACAAGTGAGTCATACCTGTGTAATCTTCCTGCTAAGTCATTTAAAATTCCATTTAATTCTTTATAGTTTTCAGATATGTTTTCAGGCTCTACAATCTCAACTGAAGATGGCATCCAATCAAAAATCAGCCCTACAAGGGTTGAAAAATCCTCAATATCTGCGTGAAATTCAACAAAGCCTGAGAATATGTCTGTCTTTTTGATATTTTCAAATTCTACTTTTTTTGGTTCTCTAATCTTTCTGCTAGTAACTTCTACTTTTTTAGTTTCTTTTGCAAAATCTTCAGCTGTTTTCTTAAGGGCGTTGTTGATATGTTCTTTTGGGCGACCCGCTATTTCAATTATCATGCGTGTCTTGATTTTTGGTCTTTGAGATTCTGCCATGAATGTGGATTATAGAACAAACTTATAAGTTTTATCTTTTGCTCCACAAAGAAGCAATTAATGCTGAAATTAAAACTAATAATGCTGTGATAAAAATTAACATACTAGTATTTAATGATTTATTGGTTTCTGACGACCAGATTATTTTGCCTGTGATTAGCTGGCCATCTTTTTTTTGAGGTTCAGATTCTAATTCATTTGATTCTGATATTTTATTTGATGTATTTGTACTTTCTAAAATTTTAATGCTTTTGGTAGAATCAAAATTCTTCTCATCTGTTTTAGCTCTGACTTTCAAAGTAAAAATTCCAAGTAATGCATCTGGTTTAATTTTATTTTCTAAAGTTACTGTTTTGGTTTCATCAGTATTTAAGGAAAGTTTTTGACTATTTGCTGTCCATCCACCCTCTGTAATTAAAACATGGCTTTGATAAATATAAGAATAAATTTCAATGTTTTTTGCTGTGTTGTAATTATTTGTTATTTTTACTTTAGTTGTGATTGTTTGGCCTTGCGTTGCATTCTCAGGTGCATCTAATATTTGAACTTGTAAATCAGTTGGTTGCGATGAATATGTTTGTGAGTTTTGGTTTTCATCTTCATCTGCGTCTTCATTGTTTTCTTCGCATTCTGAATCATCAGGTGATAATCCTTTTATGACAATTAATTGCTGGGCAAAATTATTTGATGTGTTGCTATCATTGCAATTAGTATTTGTAATTTCAGCTTCAATGTAATAAACTTCAGAACTGCAAATCTCAGGTGCTTGCTTTTGAAAACTGCTGCCAATGTTTGTTGTGGTGCGAGGGTCTTTTAGATATTCTCCATATAAACTTTTAATCCAATACTTTACTGAGCATTCGCAGTTAGATGGCTTATTAATAACATCTAAATCAAAATTAATTGTTTCGCCGCTGTTAAAGATTATTTTGTCTGTGCCAATTAAAGGTGATAAATCTATGGTGCTTGTATTTGTTTCATTACTTGTTTTATTGTTTGTGTTGGAGCAGTTGTTTGGTTTGCCTGGAGTTGGGATTAAATTTTCTTTCCAATTTTCTCCATCCGGGCATCTTCCAAAAGTTAAACTATCATTGGGCGTTGAATAAGAAAAATTATCAATAAGATTGCCTGATGAATTATATAAGAATAAAGTTTCTTTATTATTATTAAGCCAACCTTTTCCCGTACAATTAAGCTCTATAATAGACGCAGTAATATTTTGGTAATTTATTTCAAATGTTGTAGAATTGCATGCTAAAATTGTGTAATCATTAAAAATAAGAGAAAAAGAATATGCGTGGCTAGCGTTATCAGATACAGACCAATTATTTAAAGATATATTTTGATCTGTATAAAGTTCTACCCATTCTCCGTCAGGTTCTTTTCCACTTGGATTTGGCATTATTTCATTAATCAAAACATGTGCAGAAACAGCTGGAAGAGAAAATAAAATAAATAAAAATATTAGCGCCAAATACCTGGTATTTTTTCCCCGCATGAACATTTGCCTTCCTTAAGTTTGTTTTCAGCTATATTAAAACCATGTCTTTTTATTACTAGTTTTTTGCAAGCTGGACAAAAAGTAGTACTGCCTTCATCATCTAAAATATTTCCTGTGTAAACAAATTTCATTCCTTTATTTATAGCTAGTTTTCTAGCTTTCTTAACAGTCTCTATTGGTGTTGGTTTTTTATCAGACATTTTATAAGATGGGTAAAACGCTGAAAAATGCAGAGGTGTTTTAGCTCCGAGGTTTTCTTTTATCCAGAGAATCATTTTTTCAATCATTTCAAAATCATCATTAACATCTGGAATAATTAAATTAGTAATTTCCACCCAAACATTGTTTTGCTTTAGAGTTTTTAATGTGTCTAAAACAGGTTGCAGCCATGCAGTAGTGTGTTTTCTATAAGTTTTGTCATCAAAACTTTTCAAGTCAATATTTACTGCATCTAAAAATTTTGAAGCTTCTTTTATTGGTTCTTGCTCAATAAAACCATTTGAAACTGCGACATTTTTGACGTTTTGTTTTTGCGCAAGTTCTGCAGTGTCTTTCATGTATTCGTAAAATACAAAAGGTTCTGTGTAAGTATAAGCAATTGATTTGCAGTTGTTTTGTTTTGCATTTTTAATTATTTTTTCAGGTGGCAAATCAATTGAGTGTAGTTGATCTGGACGAGATTGTGAGCTTTGCCAATTCTGACACCATGCACATCTAAGATTGCATCCTGCAGTTCCAACACTAAAACTTTTAGACTTTGGTAAAACATGATAAAGTGGTTTTTTCTCAATCGGATCTATGTTAGCTGCGATTGCTTTTGCATAAACCATTGATTGTAATTTGCCATTAATATTTTTTCTAGCACGACAAAAACCCCAATTATTTGGTTCAATTATGCAATTGCGCGGACAAAGTTTACACTGCGCTTTTGAATTTTTTTGCTTCCAAAACAAAGCTTGTTTCATAGCTTTAATTAGAAATAAATCAACTATAAATCTTTTCACTAAGAAACAGAAGTAAATAACTTATAAAAATAAGCTATGGTTATTACATTTAAAACTGGTGATAATTATGTTTTTTAAGAAAAAGAAAGATAAAGATTTGGCGCCACCTGATTTGCCTCCATTACCACCTTTACC
>WJKY01000097.1 GCA_014728835.1 Candidatus Woesearchaeota archaeon
CCCTTGAGCAGCTCCAGGAGAGCCAGGCCCTGCTGCAGGCTGAGCTGGAAAAGGCCAGGCAGGAGACCCAGCAGGCGATAGAGCAAGCTGCTGAGGAAGACAAGGAAGAGGAGACTGAGGAGACAGCACCTCAGAATGTGGATGCTTACGGCATTGCAGATGATTTCTCGAACTGCGATGCATTGATCGCAGCTGCAGAAGATGCAGTGGACGATGCAGAGGATGATGTGGATGATGCAGAGGATGACGAGGATGATGAGAAGGATGACTTGAGAGCAGAGCGCCAGCGGCTGTCAGAGGCAGAGGCTGCGCTCGTAGCTGCACGGTCAGCCGGAAACTACACACAGATACAGCTCAGGAGACTGGAAGATGCTGTTGATGATGCGCGTGATGATGTGGACGATGCAGAAGACGATGTGGACGACGCAGAGGATGATGTGGACGATGCAGAGGAGGCAGAGAGAGAGGCCCGCCGAAGATTGTCCGAGATAAGGAGGAGGTGCGCGTCACGCACAGCTTCAGGCACTGCCCTGGACCCTTCCAATATCAATGCAAAGACCTGCCCGTCACTGATAGCAGCAGCAGAGGCTGCGCTTGACGATGCAGAGGACGAGGAGGACGATGCAGACGACGATCTTGACGATGAGGAGGACGACCTGAGAGAGACGCGGAACGAGCTGGCTCTTGCAGAGCAGGCGCTCGCAGATGCTCAGGCAGGCAATGCCACGCAGAGCCAGATCAGCTACCTGCAGGACGTTGTCGACGATGCACGCGACGACGTGGATGACGCAGAGGACGATGTGGACGACGCAGAGGACGATGTTGATGACGCAGAGGACAGGGTCGACGAGGCGCGAAGAAGCCTCAGGAAGATAAGAAGCGAGTGCAGCTCTTACACATACTCATACACATACTAGAGCTTCATTTTTTTCTCTTTTTTATTTCTTTGTTCTTGTTATCCCTAAATATTTATTTTTCTCTTTATTCTTTTTTAATCGCTTTATCTTTCACTTTATTCTTTTATTCTATTCTCTTTATTCTTTTCCATAAGCAGATATAAGAATCAATCTTTCAGCCTGAACGTCTTCTTCAGCTTTTTCCAGGTATAGGTGTTGATCACATCCTTTTTCTCCAGCCAGCCCCTCCTTGCCTGGCCGACCCCGTATCTCATGAGGTTCAGCTGGTCCCCGCTCTTGCTGTCAGTGCTGATGCAGAACTTCACGCCTTTCTTCTTTGCAGCGAGCGCGTTCATTCCGTTGAGGTCCAGCCTCTCTGGCTGGCTGTTCAGCTCCAGCACCTTGCCCTCGTCCGCAGCCACCTTGAATATCTCTGCAAGGTCCACATCGTATCCCTTTCTCTTGCCGATCAGCCTGCCGGTCGGATGCGCTAGTATGTTGAGATGCTTGTTCTTCAGCGCCTTGACGATCCGTTCGGTCATCTTTTTCCGCGACATCTTGAAGTTTGAGTGCACGCCTCCGATCACAATGTCAAGCTTCTTCAGTATCTCTTCTGGATAGTCCAGGCTGCCGTCCTTGAGTATGTCTATCTCTGCGCTCTTCAGTATCTTGATCTTGTGCTTCTTCGCGATCCTGTCGATCTCCTTCCACTGCTTCTTTATGCTCTTCTCGTCCATTCCTCCGGCGATCCTTGCGCTCTTGCTGTGGTCTGCGACAGCAATGTACCTGTACCCTTTTTTCTGTGCAGCCTTTGCCATTGTCTCTATGGTGTCAGCTCCGTCACTGTACTTGGTGTGCATATGGAAATCTCCGTTGATATCATCCAGCTCGACAAGGTCAGGCAGCTTCCCTTTGGCAGCAGCATCTATCTCCCCCCGGTTCTCCCTCATCTCTGGCGGGATATAGTCCAGGTCCAGCTTCTTGTAGAGCGTCTTCTCGCTCTTGCAGCTGATCTTACGGTCGGATTTCTTCTTGAAAAGTCCGTACTCCGAGAGCTTGTACCCTTTCTTTATCGCCCTCTTCCTCAGCTCGATGCTGTGCTCCTTGCTTCCGGTGAAATACTGCATCGCAGCTGCATAGCTGGACTTCTTTACCACCCGCAGGTCGACATGGACATTCTCCTCCTTGAGTATGACAGAGCTCCGCGTCGTCCCTTTTGAGATGACCCTCTTCACCTTGTCCATCTTTGTGAAGGTCTCCATGACCTTCTTGGGCTTGTCCGAGATGACCAGGATATCGATGTCCCCGATAGTCTCCTTCATCCTGCGCAGGCTGCCCACATAATCTATCTCCTGGAGCGGCGCATTCTTCTTCAGGTATTCGACAAGCTCCTCTGCGATGTCAAGCGCGATGTTCAGCTGCATCCTCTCCTTTCTTTCTTCTCCCAGCTTCAGCGCCTCGATAATATTTTTCTCGGTCTTCTTGCCAAAGCCTTTGATATCCTTTATCTTGTGCTCTTTTGCAGCCTTTCTCAGGTCTTTTGCAGATGAGATGTCCAGCTCCTTTATCAGCTTCTTCACGCTCTTCGGGCCGAGGCCTTCGAGATCGACAAGGTCAGTGACCTCCTTTGGATATTTTTTCCTCAGCTCCTCGAATTTCTTTATCCTTCCCTTCTTGACATACTCTATGATATGGTCGGCGATGCTCTCCCCGACACCAGGGATCTCCTTGAGCCCTTTCTTCCCCTCTTTCTCATAGACGTCCTCCACATCCCTGCTCAGCGCCTCCACACCGTACGCAGCCTCCCTGTACGCACGCGGCTTCCACTTGACCTCCTTGAACTCAAGGATCAGGGCGAGTTCGCGGAACATCTTTGCCAGCTCCCTGTTCGTGCTCATTTTTTGATCTGCCTGACCTCCCTGACTGTTGTTATGTCCTCCGGACCCTTGTCCTCCCTGACCCGCAGGAACCTCGGGAATCTGAGCGCAAGACCTTTTCCGTCTTTCTCACCCGCAGTGTGCGACGGGCTCCTTGTGATCTCCGCTCCAAGCACCTCGATCACCATCTCCGGCCTGTAATAGATGTCAGGCTCCATCCTTTTTTTCACCTTCAGCCGTTTCGGCTTTTTCCTGGCCTTCAGTTT
Organism: Candidatus Woesearchaeota archaeon; assembly: GCA_014728835.1. GTDB lineage: Archaea > Nanobdellota > Nanobdellia > UBA10117 > WJKY01 > WJKY01. The sequence goes on from WJKY01000097.1 coordinate 3,040, forward strand.
CTTGAGCTTCTTCCCGATGCTCTCAAAATCCTTGTCAGTGAATCCAGTGCCCACCTTTGTGAATGTCTCGAACCGGTCCTTGTCCTTGTTCAGGACTGCGCAGAGCAGTGCGCCGTAATGCCCCTTTCTCCTTCCCCTGCCGTGATAGCTTCCCACAATCACCGCGTCGATCGTCTCTTTCATGCCTTCAGCATATTCCTTTTTCCATTTTATCCAGAGCCAGCCGCGGTTCCCTGGCTGGTACACGCTCTCCTTCGCAGTGCTCTTGACTATGATGCCCTCGAGCCCCTTGTCCACGCATTTCTGGAAGAACTTTTTTATCTCCTTGAAATTGGTGGAGACCTTCCTGCCGGCCAGCTTTATCCTCGTGCTCTGGTTCACTATACTCTCCAGTTTTTTCCTTCTCTCAGGATAGGATTTTTTGAGAAAGGACCTGCCGTTCACATACAGCACATCGAACAGGAAGACAGCCACAGGAATCTTCTTCCGGTATTCCTTCACATCATACTTCCTTCTCCTCTGCATCAGCTTCTGGAAGGACTGTATCTTGCCGTTCTTGTACGCCACGATCTCTCCGTCAAGCACCGCTTTTTTCGCCTTCACGCACTTGCGCATCCCCTCCACTATCTCCGGATACTGGTCCGAGATGTCCTCCAGGCGCCTTGAGAAGAGCTGCACATCCTTTCCGTCCTTGTGGATCTCGACACGCTCTCCGTCATACTTCTCTTCTGCGGCGATCCTGTTGCCCTTTATCTTCTCGAGTATTTCAGACACCTTGTCCACTCTCTGCGCCAGCATCACCTTGACCGGCCTTCCCAGCGAGATCGAGAAACGTTTCGCGCCTTTCATCCCGTGCTCTGCAAGGGACTCTCCCAGCTCTCCGATATCAGTGCACACATTATAGCTGTTCTCGATCACATCCTTGTTCTCTGCATCATCGGTGAAAGCCTCTGCAAAGGCCTCGAGCACAGTCATCTCCCCGACTCCGAGCCTCATGTTCTCCAGCGCGATGCGTACAATGAATTTCGCCTCCTCTGCTGTGGCATCCTGCAGCAGTTCTGCCATCTCCTCAGCTCTTTCTTCCTGGCTCCCCTCTCCGCTTGTCTTCTGGATCTTCTTCAGCCTGTCGAGCACGTGCTTCAGCTTCAGCGAGCTCCTCTTCCTCTTGCTCAGCGTATTTGCAGTGTCTCCGAGGTCCCCTTTTTTCTTGAACAGTTTCCTGACCCTCTCCTCGTCCTTGTCAAACGTCCTTGCCAGGATCTTCACCATTGTCTTTGTGCCAAAACCCATTGCCAGGTCCTCGTATTTGGGCCCGATCTGTCCGAGGATCAGATATGATGCGTATTTTATTGTGCGTCCCTTCTTGCCCTTGAAATATTTTGCAAGTTTTTTGCGCAACGAGATGTTTGAAGAAATCTTTTCCAGCTCTGAGCACAGAGAAGCGAATTCGCTGAATGAAGCACCTCTTTTTCCCATGCTCTGCACAAGGCGGTGCATATTTTTAAATCTTTGTATCCAAAAAAATATGAAATGCCGACCAAAAGATTATTAAAGGCAGGAATCACAGCAAAAGCATGTCGCTCAAGGAATACAAGAAGAAACGGAAGTTTGACAAGACTCCAGAGCCAGAGGCCAAAAAGAAAAAGAGCTCATCCAAATCCTTTATCTTTGTGATACAGAAGCACGACGCTACCAACCTGCATTATGATTTCCGGATGGAGATAGATGGTGTGCTAAAGTCGTGGGCTGTTCCAAAAGGCCCGTCAGTGAATCCGAAAGAGAAAAGGCTGGCCATCGAGACAGAGGACCATCCCATAGACTACGCTGATTTCGAGGGCATCATCCCAGAGGGGCATTACGGCGCAGGCACTGTCATGGTGTGGGACAAAGGCACCTATAAGAACACTACAGAAAAGGACGACAAGGAGATCCCTGCGAAAAAAGCGTATGAAAAGGGCCACATAACTTTTGACCTGAAAGGCAAGAAGCTGAAAGGAGGCTTTGCCCTGACCAGGTTCAGGGAGGACAAGTGGCTCCTGGTCAAGGAGGATGACGACTATGCAGACGCGAGAAAAAAGCCGGTCAAGTCAGAGCCAAAGTCAGCAAAGACCGGAAGGACGCTAAAGGAGATAGAGAAAGAGGAGGAAAAAGAGGACAAAGACAAGAAGAAAAAGGGAAAAAGCAAGAAAAAAGGCAAGGACAAGAAAGATAAGAAAAAAGAAAAGAAAAAGAAGAAATAAAAAAGAAGAAAGGGAAAAATAGAACCAAAAAAAAGAAGGGATAGATGGCAATCAGGAAAATAAGGAAAAGGGACGGCAGGATTGTCAGGTTCGATCCAAGGAAGATCACCAATGCCATCCTTAAGGCGTTCAGGGCGACAGGTGTAGAGGACGGAAAGAACGCAGAAAAGGTAAAAGACGATGTTGTGAGAGCGATCGAGAGACGCTACAAGAAGAAGCTCGTGACTGTCGAGGGTGTGCAGGACATTGTTGAGGAGATGCTGATAAAGGATGATTTTCCAAAGGTCGCGAAAGCCTACATCCTTTACAGGCAGAAGAGGGCAGAGAAGCGCGAGACAAGAAGATTCTTCGGCGCAGAGCAGATAGATGTGAGCCTGAACGCAGCCCGTGTCCTGGAGAGGAGATACCTGGTCAAGGACAAGGAGGGCAGGGTGGTCGAATCTCCGAGGGGCATGTTCAGCCGTGTTGCCCGGAGCATTGCAAAGGCCGACAAAAAATACGACCCCAAGGCAGACACAGAAAGCCTTGCAAAAGATTTCTATCAGCTCATGTCTGCACTGGAATTCCTTCCCAACAGCCCCACCTTGATGAA
>WJKY01000035.1 GCA_014728835.1 Candidatus Woesearchaeota archaeon
CAGTAGAAAATAAAGAAAAATACATATACTTAGCTAAAGTTATAAATTATTTAGATGAAAGCTATAATTCTGGCAGCAGGTAAAGGCACGCGTATGCTGCCACTGACAGAAAAAGTACCTAAAGTTCTTATTAAGATTGCAGGTAGACCTTATTTATGGTATGTTCTTAGGAATTTGTGGGGCGCAGGTATAAAAGAATTTGGAATAGTTGTTGGTTATAAACAAGAAAAAATCCGTGAGTTTATAGAAAAGGAAAAAATTCCAAATGTGACTTTTATTGAGCAAAAAGAGCAATTAGGAACCGGACATGCGTTAATGCAAGCGCGTAGATTTGCAGGCAATGAAAAGTTTTTAGTAATAAACGGAGATAATCTGTTTTCAAAAAATGATATTAAGCAAATTTTAAACAAAAGCAAAAATGCTATTGCTGGTTTTGACGTTAAAAATCCATCTGTATATGGCGTACTTATTGCAGACAAAGATAAATTAATTGAAATAGAAGAAAAACCAGAAAACCCGCCATCAAATTTAGTTAATACAGGGCTTTATTTTTTTGAATCTGAAATTTTTGAAAAATTAGAATCTTTAAACAAATCAGAACGCAATGAATATGAGCTTACGGATGCTATTACTGCGCTTGCAAAAGAAAGCAAAATGCTTGTATACAAATTAAATGATTATTGGATTGATTTGGGAAAACTTGAGGATATTCCAAAAGTTGAAGCCAGAATCAGAGAGTTATTTGGCTCAAAACATTAATAAAGCAAAAATTTCTTTTATTAGCTATCAGAGGAGGTAGACCAATGATTAACAAAGCCAAAAAAGATGTTCTTGCTGTATTAAGAGATGCGCGCTCAGCAATAAAGAAAAAATTATATGGAAACTTACACGGCTTATCTGATCATGTTATTCATTCTATATCCATTTATCAGGATAGAGATATTGTAGATGTTGCTGTTGCTATTTATGCTCTCCATAAAATCTATAACAAAGAACGTCACAGAAAACATAAAAAAATAAAATCATTTACTAAAGATATTCTTAATTTATTAAATCAGTCAATCAAGAATCTGCAGAAAAATAATTACGAGGAATTCAGAAAAGACATTAAGGAAATTCTTGCACACATTCAAAAATTAGACAGAAAAATTAATGTGTATATGGAAGACGTTCTGGATTTTGCGCGTGTTAAAAAAGGTTCCAGAATTTATGAGCATGGTATTTCATTAGGTCAAGCAGCTAAAACAGCTGGAGTGACTAAATGGGAACTTATGCCCGCCGCAGGTGAAACAAAAACCCATGAAAAATATGTTAAACCAATAACCAAAAAACGTTTGGAATTAATTGAAAACTTATTTGGGGTAAAAATATTATGAAAAAAATATTCTTTGATTCATCAACAATAATTAGTATTGCTATGACTTGCGCGCTTGGACCTGTTTTTAAATTGCAAAAAGATTTTGGTAATTTTGCAATTACTCCTACAGTTAAATCTGAAACAATTGACAAAGCACTTAGAACCCTCAAATTCAAATACGAAGGTTTTAGATTAATGAGTTTGCTTCACAGCGGAAAATTAAAATTATATCCTGAAAAAAATTTGTCAAGCAAAATTTATCAGGTCGAGGAACTAATGAATAAAACATTTTTTGCCAAAGGAAAAGCTCTGACAATTATGCATCCTGGTGAAGTAAGTGCCTTAATAGTTGCAAAAGAACAAAATGCAGATGCTTATGCAGTTGATGAAAGAACAACTCGTTTATTAGTTGAATCACCTAAAAAAGTTGCAGAACTAATGAGTTCTAAACTACACACATCTGTAAACATAGATAAAAATAATTTAAGAGATTTGAAAAAACAAATTAAAGATGTGCCAATTATTCGTTCAACAGAACTTGCGCTTGCTGCATATAAAAAAGGTTATTTTGGAAAGAAAAATAAAGAGTTACTAGAAGGTGTGTTGTGGGCGCTGAAATTTAATGGCTGCGCCATTAGTAAAAAAGAAATTAAATCTTATACTAAGATATCATGATATTAGAAGAAAAGAAAAAAATTTTGATTGATTATTTAGTAAGAAACAATATTTTAAAAACTAAAAAAATAATTAAAGCATTTAAGACTGTGCAGCGAGAAAAATTTGTTTTGCCTAAGTACAAAACACATGCTTACATAGATGAGCCTCTGCCAATTTTAGACGGGCAGACAATAAGCCAGCCAACAACTATTGCGATAATGACTGAAGCTTTGGAGCCGAAAACAGGTCAGAAAATATTAGAAATTGGTGCTGGTTCTGGATATCAAGCTGCAATCCTTTCAAAAGTAGTTGGCGCAAGAGGGAAAATATATACAATTGAAAGATTAGAAAAATTATACAAATATGCCAAACGTAAATTAAGAAATTATAAAAATGTTAAAGTGATTCATGGCGATGGTTCAAAAGGTTACGAGGAACGGGCGCCATTTGACAGAATTATTGTAACTGCGGCTGCGCCAAAATTGCCTGAAAAACTTTTTGACCAATTGAAAGAAAATGGAGTTTTGATTGCGCCTGTTGGTTCTGGAATGCAACAACGCATGCTTAAAATTAGAAAAATTAGAGGGAAAAAGAAAGAAGAAGATTTGGGCAGCTTTGTATTTGTTCCTTTAGTTGGCGAATTTGGACATTAATAATTCACTTTACAGCTCAGTTACAAATATTTTTATACTAAATTTGTTATTTTAAATTATGGTCTTAGAATCTTTACTTACAGCGCAAATTGCTGAAAGAAAACCACTAAAAATGTTGCCTTTATCAGTTTTATATTCCAGTATTGGTGTTTTGCTTGCGCTCTGGATTTTCCCTAGCAATTATCTGGCTGTAATTGCTTTTACTGTTATTGCTATGATTCCTTTAATGGTTAATATAATGCGACTAGAAGAAAGCAAAGAAGAAATATCTAAAAGTTTGATTCCTTTAAGTTCGCATAGAGATATATTTCCTTTTTTTGTATATATGTTTGTAGGGCTTACAATTTCTTTTGCTATTTGGTTCTTGATTTTGCCACACGAAGCAGTAAGCCAATTATTTAGTTCTCAAATCAGTGCAATATCTGGCCATGTTGCTATAAATTCTATATTCACCAAAATATTCATTAATAACATAAGAGTATTAGCATTTTCTATTATTTTTTCCTTACTTTATGGCGCTGGTGCAATTTTTATTATCACTTGGAATGCATCGCTTGTTGGTGTTGCAATTGCAAATACTGCGCGTTCATTAGTAGCTGGTCAGTCAGCTAATTATTTTGGAGCATTTTCAATCGGAGTTGCAAGATATCTAACACATGGAATACCAG
>WJKY01000036.1 GCA_014728835.1 Candidatus Woesearchaeota archaeon
GATTGAGGGGGTTTTGTTGTAACTAGAGTTACCTCGTCTATCAAATCTACACTGGCAGATATTATCCCATCTATTCCACAAATAGCTCCTGATGGAATATATATTTTACAATTAGTTTTTGAGGCTGTTTTTTCTAATTTCTTTCTAAAGTTATCATCAAATAGACTTCCCACACTCATTAAAATTAAATCTTTTCCTTTGTTTATAATTTGTTCAGCATATTCAATTACGGCATCTTGAGATGCTCCTTCAAATACAACATCAACCTCAGTTAAAAAATCAGACACTTTTTTAACTTCGGCTTTTTTCAAGTTCCTACATAAATTTTCAGATGATTTTTTATTGATATCAAATAAATATATTTTTTCGATTTCTTTCATTTTATCTGCTGCTTTTGCAAAATCTGTCCCTATAGCTCCGCAACCAATTACACCAAGTCTCATATTAAAACCAAAACCTTAAAACAGCTCCTTAATATAAATAGTATTGTCATGGATGATATTGATAGATTTCTATTTGAAGATTTGAAGGATATTGGAGATATAACATCAGAAAATCTATTTTCTGATGAGAAAGGAAAAGCAGTAATCATTGCCAAAGAAAATTGTGTTTTAGCAGGTCTTGAGGAGGCAAAACTAGTTTTCAAAAAAACAGGTGCAAAATTAACATCAAATTTTAAAGACGGAGTTAATGTTAAAAAAAATCAAAAAGTAGCTGAAATTTCAGGTCCTGTAATATCGATATTAAAAGGAGAAAGACTTGCATTAAATATTATATGTAGAATGAGCGGAATTGCAACTGAAACAAAAAAACTTATTGATTTATGTAAAAAAGTAAATCCAAAAATTGAAATTTCTGCTACTAGAAAAACCACTCCTGGTTTTCGAAAATATGAAAAAAAAGCCGTAAAAATTGGTGGTGGTAAGACTCATAGATATGGGTTATTTGATGAATTTTTAATAAAAGATAATCACATTAAACTAACTGGTTCTGTAGAAAAAGCATTATCAAAAATTATAGAAAATAAAAATAATAGAATTGTTGAAATTGAAATTGAAAACAAAAAAGATGCACTAACAGCTGCAGGTTTGAATCCTGATGTGATAATGATTGATAATCTTAAATTAAATAAATCCAAAGATATTGCTAAAAAAATTAAAGAAATAAATTCTAATATTAAAATAGAAATTTCAGGTGGCATTACAATGGACAATATTATTGATTATGCAAAATTTGCTGACAGAATTTCTTTGGGATATATTACTCACTCTATAAAAAGCAAGGATTTTTCTTTAGAAATAATTTAAATCATAAGGAAATATTTAATAATCAAAATAGCATTACAATTTTGCAATAATTATAAAAATTTCATGATGGGATCATTATTGTGAGGATGGTGCAATTTGATGAAAAAAATTATAGAAGATGTTATAGCTTCTGAAAATAATAATAAAAACAAAAATAAATCAAAAAAGAAAAAAACAAAAAAAAGCAAGAAAGAAACACCTTCTCAAAAAAATAATTATACTCAAAATATGAAAATTGCTGGGGTAGATGATAAAGAATTAGAAAGTGTTCTAGCTGGTCTAAAAACAACAATAAAAGTTGTTGGATGTGGAGGCGCCGGTACAAATACAATTGCTAGATGTTTTAATGAAGGAATTACTGGTGCTGATATGATATCAGTTAATACTGATGCTCAACATTTATTATTATCAGATTCTCCACTAAAAATCTTGATTGGAAGACATCTAACAAAAGGTTTAGGTGCAGGATCATTACCGCAAATTGGTGAAGAAGCAGCAAGAGAAAGTGAGCAAGATATTAGAGAATCTATTATTCCTGCTGACATGGTTTTTGTAACCTGTGGACTTGGTGGAGGAACTGGAACTGGTTCTGCTCCAATAGTCGCAAGAATTGCAAAAGAAAGTGGAGCTTTAACTATTGGTGTTGTCACTTTACCATTTGGTGTTGAAGGAATGATTAGGATGGAGAATGCAGAGTCCGGATTGCAGCGATTAAGAGATATCTGTGATACAGTAATAGTAATACCGAATGATAAACTACTTGAAATTGTACCAAATCTTTCCTTAAATGCTGCCTTTAAAGTCGCTGATGAAGTTTTAATGAGATCGATCAAAGGTATTACTGAAATGATTACATTACCTGGTCTTGTTAACCTAGATTTTGCAGATCTAAAAACAGTTATGAAACGAGGTGGTGTTGCAATGATCGGACTTGGAGAAGCAGAGGGTGAAAACAAGGCAGTAAATGCAGTTTCAGAAGCATTAAATTCGCCGCTTCTTGAAGTTGATATTACAGATGCAACTGGAGCACTTGTAAATGTTACTGGTGGCGATGATATGACTATAAGTGAGGCGGAAAAAGTTGTTGAAGAGATATACACTAGAATTGATAAAAACGCAAGGATCATTTGGGGCACTACAATTGAATCTTCACTCAAAAGAAGTATAAGAGCGATGCTTGTTATAACTGGTGTAAAATCAAAGCAAATCTTAGGGCCTGCCAAAAGAGCCATGGAAAACAAAGAATTTGGAATAGATATTGTAAGATAATTAAAAATAGGCAAATTCTTTATATATCAGTTACTATTTTTCCCTTTTTATTATAGGTGTTTAGATTGAAGGATAACAAAGGCTTTATGGACAGAGCAAGAGAGTTTCAGCATAAGATAGAATCAAAGCAACAGAGAATTGGAAAAGGAAAATATGGTAGAGTATTAAAGATGGCCAGAAAACCGACTAATGAAGAGTATGAGAAGACCGCGAAAATTACTGGACTTGGGATTCTTGCAGTTGGAGCTCTAGGTTTTGTTATCTATATTATAAAAGAATTGGTTGCTCCTTGGATTTTGCAAGCATTAGGTTATTAAGGATTGTGTTTTAAATGGAAGAAAATAATTCTGAAGAGGTTATCGAAGAAGATTCCACATTAATTTTTACAATTAAAACTCAAGTAGGCAAAGAACAAAATACAGCAGATTTGGTAAATAGTAGAGCAAAAAAGTCAAAACTAGATTTTCCTTCAATACTTGTAACTCCTGAATTAAGGGGCTATATTTTTGTTGAAGGATATGATGAGGAACTATTAAGAAATACAATTAAAACAATTTCTTATGCAAGAAATGTTCTAGAGGGAGACATACCAATAGATCAAATAGAGCATTTTCTAACACCTGCCTCAGCAGTAGCAAAAATTACTGAAGGAGATACTGTAGAAATGGTAGCAGGTCCCTTTAGAGGAGAAAAAGCAAAAATCACTCATATTGATTATTCAAAAGAGGAAATAACTGTTGAACTTCTAGATTCAATGGTTCCAATTCCAATAACTGTGCGTGGTGAGCAAGTAAGAGTTATAAAAAGAAAAGAGGAAGAAGAAAAAGAAGGTGAAAAGTAAATGGCAGAAACAATTGAAGCATTAGTTGATGGTGGAAAAGCATCAGCAGGACCTCCACTAGGGCCAGCACTTGGTCCACTTGGCGTAAACATTATGCAAATAATTAATACAATTAATGATAAAACTAAAGAGTTTCAAGGAATGAAGGTTCCAGTCAAAGTAATTGTTGATCCTAAAACAAAAGAATTTGAAATAGAAGTTGGAACTCCACCCGCAGCATCTTTAATTTTAAATGAGATTGGTGTTGAAAAAGGGGCTGCATCTCCATCAAAACAAAAAGTTGGAAATTTAACCATTGATCAAGCAATAAAAGTTGCAAAAATGAAGCATGATAATCTGCTTGGTGCAAATATAAAACAAAAAACAAAAGAAGTAATTGGTACATGTGTTTCAATGGGAGTAACTGTTGAAGGCAAAAAACCAAGAGACGTCTTAAAAGAGATTGATGAGGGAATTCACGATTCTAAATTCTCTTAATTATAGTTTGACTTGATTTTGTTTCTTCTTTCATCATCTTAACTATTTTTTTGAAAAATTAACAAAACTGCAATTGTAATTATTGTACATATTAAAATAAAAAATAAGATATTTTTAACATTTTTGCATTCAACAAGTTCATTTTTATATATATCGTCAAGAATATTTATATATGTTTCATCAATACTGTTTTTAAGTTCATGGTTGATATTTCCATAATGCCTATAAAACCATAAACCATCAAAATCTGTTGAGTTATATTTATTGTTTTTAAATGTATTACCTTCAATTGTTAGATTATAATAGGGTTGTGA
>WJKY01000090.1 GCA_014728835.1 Candidatus Woesearchaeota archaeon
AACGGCTCAGGCTGAGATAATGTCTTCTGACTGCAGGGACGGCATAGTCACCATTGAACCGCCAAAGGGGTCCATATGCATAGGGGAGGGAACAGAATACACGATTCATGTTGAGAACAGCGGAAACGTGCAGACCGCATATGACCTCGATGCCACAATAGGCAGCACGCTCTCAAGGGACAAGGTCGTGCTCGGTCCCGGAAGCTCCCAGAACCTCGTGCTTACGATAGACGCCGCAGAGAAGGAAGGAAGCTTCCCGGTGAACGTGGATGCATATGTCGACGGCGTGCTGGTGGACAGCGATTCGGCTGTGCTAGAGGTCCTCAGGTGCTATGACGCATCGCTGACGGTCAGGCCCGAGAATGATGGCGACGCATGCAGGGGGGACACGCTGGGCTTCGATATTATAGTCAAGAACACGGGGATATATGAGGACAGCTACGAGCTCAGGTATCCGGAATCAGAGAAGAACTTCGTTTTGGAACCGGGCGAAACAGAGGAGCTCTCCGCAGAGGTCTTGGTCGGGGAGGACTGGGCAGAGACCAGCGAGATACCTTTCCTTCTGCAGTCAGCAAACGGCGCAAGGGCGCAGAAGAGCCTTGTACAGAGCGTCGCAGCCGATGACGAATGCTACAGCGTCGGTCTCCTCCTATCCGACGGCGGGGGCGAAATGGACAGTGACGTGGTCTCCCAGATAGGCTACGGGACTCCCGTCGGGCTGAGAATAAAGAATACGGGCATGAGGGAGGATGTGTTCATCCTGAGCCTCGATGGGCCTGAATGGGCACACCTGAGCGAAGCCTCCGTGGAGCTTGGGCCGGGCGAGGACAAGATGGTGTACCTCTACATATCACCCGGATATGACACACAGGAAGGGGCATACCAGATAGATGTAATCGCCAGGTCAGCAGAGGCGGTCTCCGGCATAACCGTGAATGCACAGGTCGCTGAGGAGATTGAGGAGAACCAGAGCGGCGTCATCGACGGGGGATTCACAGGGATGTTCACTGCCATCGGGATGCCCCTTGAGGTCACACTGATATCCATGATAGTTTTCTTCACTGCCCTGCTCGTGGCGCTGAGATTCTTCGTTTTCAGGTGAGCTCTTTCACGGCGTAGCCTGAAGCTATCAGTATGAAGAGCCCTATGCAAAGCGATACCCAGAGGCTCAGCTCGTGGTTATCAGGAAAGAGATATATGTCCTGAAGCTCTCATACGCCTCTCCAGAATGATATCACAGCGAATGCGACGATGATCGCAAAAAAAGTCTGGTGGTGAGACTCCAGCTTGTGGAAGCGGCTGAACATGTTACATTATTGTGGCCGTGCTGTTTTATCCTTTTTCTGATTAGGGCATGCATAAAACATTTATAGAAGGAAATGATATTATTATCACTAAAGTTCTCTTTTTTGGGGGAGAACTAGGCTCAATGGGGAAACCGATTGGGGAATCGGTGTTTGAGCGAGTGTATCTGGTTTCATTCTAGTCTGAGTTATATATGAAGCATTTCTGACTAAACTTGGAAGTTTAGTTTAAAAAACATATAGGTTGAGCGAAATATATTTCGCGAAACAAACAATGGAAAACATATAAGGGAGGGAATAAAATGGAATCATTGGTTGAAAGAGTTTTTGAGAACACAACTACTCAGGAGAATGCGGAATCCGGTCAGAAGAGGCTTACGGAACCTGCATCCTCCGAGACCCAGTCCTTCGAGGCGGCGCCGCAGCAGGCACCGGCCAAGGAGGCTTCTCCGGCGGCAGAGCCCACGCTGGATGAGACGATACAGAATCAGTTCGGGCTCGATGTGAAGGGAGCAAAGATAGTGATTGTCGGCGCCGGGGGCGCTGGAAACAACATGACCGCAAGGCTCGTCCAGATGGGCATTAACGGTGCCACGACACTGGCGGTCAACACAGATGCAAAGCACCTGGCGGTCACCAACGCTGACCAGAAGCTCCTGCTAGGAAAGGAGGTCACAAGGGGCCTTGGCGCAGGCGGCTATCCCGATGTGGGGAGGAAGGCTGCCCAGGAGTCTGAGAGGGACCTCAAGAAGGCCCTTGAAGGCGCGGACATGGTGTATCTGCTTGCCGGCCTCGGCGGAGGCACAGGCACGGGTTCCCTGCCCGTGATATCCAAGATAGCAAAGGAGATGGGGGCGATATCAATAGCGTGCGTAACAATGCCCTTCAAGATAGAGGGTGCGAGGATAAGGAAGGCCGAGGACGGGCTCTACCAGCTCAGGCAGGTCTGCGATACCGCGATAGTGCTTGAGAACGACAAGCTCTTAAAGGTCGCAGGCGAAAGGCCCCTTTCAGAGGCCTTCGGCGTTGCCGACGAGCTCATAGCCACCACGGTTAAGGGCGTCACGGAAACCATATCCACCCCGTCGCTTGTGAATCTCGACTACGCGGACGTGAAGGCCATAATGCACTCGGGAGGCGTAGCTGCTGTTGGATTCGGCGAATCCAACAACCGCAGCAGGGCTGAGGAAGCCATATCAAAGGCTCTCCAGAACCCGCTGCTCGAGGTGGACTACACAGGCGGAAGCGGCGCTCTGATTCACATAACAGGAGGAGACGACCTCAAGCTGGACGAGACAAACACCGTAGGTGAATATGTCTCAAAGCTCCTTGATCCCGATGCACAGGTCATCTGGGGGGCGAGGATAGACCCGGAGTTCACTGGAAAGCTCAGAGTCATAACAATAATCACCGGGGTGAAATCGCCATACATACTCGGGCCGGTTGAACGCCAGGAGGAGAGCAAGACATATGCCCAGGAGCTGGGCATCCCCATGGTGAAATAGAAGGATTCCAAAAAAACCCTCCCAAAAAATACTGGCCGGGCGCTGCCCGGCCTTTAATTTTTATTCTTCAGTAGAATTCCTCGTGAACTACCTCAGATACTCTTTTCCTCGGAAGCTGCCTGGTCCCGGATTCCGGATAGCCGACCAGCACGATTGCAAGCGGCCTCACATGCCCCGGCAGGACCAGGATGTCCTGGACCTTTTTCTCATCGAATGAGCCGATCCAGCATGTCCCAAGCCCCATGTCGTGGGCAGCCAGCATCAGGTTCTGGGTGGCAAGGGCAGAATCCTGGACCGAGAACAGGTCCCGGCCCCTCTTGCCGTAGGCCCTCCCTATCTCGTCGAGGTTTGCGCATGAGACTATGATAACAGGAGCCTTCGCAACGTATGCCTGCTCAAAGGAGGCTTCTGCAAGCTTTTCCTTGGCCTGTCTCTTCCTGACCGTCACGAACTCCCATTCCTGGGTGTTGCCGGCGCTCGGTGCCCTTGTCGCGGCCTCCAGCAGCC
>WJKY01000037.1 GCA_014728835.1 Candidatus Woesearchaeota archaeon
GAAAAATAAAGCTCACTGGAGCAGAGTTTATGAAATGAGTTGCATTGACAAACTTGCTAAAAAAATGCCAGAGCAACCAAATTTCAAACATGCAGTTGAATTAATTAATATTTATAGAACAGTTGAAAATGCATTGCCGCATTTAAGTAAATCCAAAAGAAACAGGGCAGTTCTTACCTGTGCTAAAAACTGGTTAGAGTTATATTCTCCTGAGCAATATAAATTTGAATTGCAAGCAAAACCAAAAGTAAAATTATCTGCAAAGCAAAAAAAAGCAGTGAAAGAATTAGCTGAAAAACTAGCAAAAGCAAAAACAGAAAAAGCAGTTGCAAAAGCTTGCATGGATATTGCTAAAAAACATAATATTAAATTAGGAAAATTCTTTGCAATTTTATATAAAATTCTGCTTAATAAAAAACAAGGACCTAGGTTTGCACCATTTGTAATGGCAGTTGGACCTGAAAGGATTTCGAAAATTCTTAAAAAAGTTTAAATTTCTTTCTAGTTTTTAATGTGTATGAAAATTGCTTTAGATGTCGAAGGAACCATTGCAAATCCTCACTTGTTTTTTCTTGAGTGGTACAATAAAGAAAATAACACTAATTATACCTTAAATGATATTACTAAATGGGGTTACCCTCAAAAGAACTTTAATATGTCTATTGAATATTTCCATGAAATAATAGACAAAACCTGGAGAGAAAAATGGGATAAAATACCTCTAACCGAAGATTATTTGGCTACCAACATAGCATTACTTTATCAGTTTAACACATTAGACATAGTAACTTGCAGAGTTTCTTGTGAAGATGAAATTAAAAAATTCCTTGAAAAAAGAATAATAAAATATGATAACTTTGTAGGCGTAGAAGGTAGTACTACTAATAAAGTTAAACTAGATTATAATATATTCATAGATGACAGTCCAAAATTAGCTGAAAAAGCTAATATATTTAAGAAACCTGTGCTTTTATATGACAGACCTTGGAATCAAAAAATAAAAGACACTACATACATTAAGCGAGTTCATAATTTTAATGAAATTACAGCTACACTAAAAATACCTTAGAGATGTTATTGCTCTAAAGCAGAAATATTAATTTCAAAGCCAACAACAGGAACTTCTAACCTCCAATTAGAGATTACCTGAGGTGAAATTTCTCCAATAACTCCGATTTCCTTATTTCCAAGCAAAATTGCACCTGCTCTGCCAGGAATAAAACTTTTGTGCGCAGTTGGCTTTACCTGAATTTCTTTTCCCAGACTTCTGAACAAAGCATCTAAAGCTTGTTTTGCTTCTGTGAAATTAGCTCCTTTGTGCGCTGACAAATAAGCAAGATGAGTTTCTTCCCTGGTTTTTGTTTTCAGTGGCATAACTGTTTTTCCAACTTCAAATATTTTTTGAGGATATTCTTTTTTTGTATTTTTACTTAAAAACTCGAGCAAACCAGGTAATAAAAAACTTCTAAGACATGAATAAGTTAATGAAACTGGATTTTCAATCTCTACAACTTCACTTTGTGGCAGATTCATTTTTTTAAATAAGACATTTTTATTTGTAAGCGTAAAATTAAGAACTTCTTGCGCTTCTTGGCCTATTATTAATCCTCTTATTTTATTTGTAAGTTTTTGTATCTCTGCAACCTGACCTGTTGTTAAAAGCTCTAAAGGTAAAGGCTCAAAATTAGAATAGCTGTGAGCAATTGCTACGTCTTCAATTAAATCAACATCATGCATTATATCTGTGCGATAGCTTGGAACAATAACTTTTATGTGCCTGTTTTTTGTATCTGCATCATAACCATATTTTTTTAGAAGTTTAATTATGTCAGTTGGACTAAATGAAGTTCCAAGTAATTTATTAACATCATTTACATCAAGAAGTTTTTCTTTTGATTCTAAATCAGGAGTGTTTTCATCGTTTGCATAAGGATAATTTATTTTTACTTCATGTAGTTCACCGCCTCTATCAACTAAACTTAAAGCCATTATTCGCAAAACAGCATTTACAGCAGCGTGATTGGTTCCAGTAACTTCAATCAAAATGTTTTTTGTTTTTTCAGTGATTTGCCCTAAGTCATTTGAATTAATTATAGGCGGCATTGAAAGTATTTTACCTGCATCGTCTTTGAAAATAGGATATTCTTTAAAATCAGATAAAATATGTGCATATTCAATTCCTTTTGGATGCTCTTTTAAAATCTTAGCTGGAGTTAATTTTTTAGTGAAGGTTAATGGCGCAAAAGCATTTTCATTTGGTTTAGTTATATCATATCTTAATGGAAATTTTATTTGGTCAAAATCATATAAACCAATTGATGTTTTTCTTCGCTTTCTTCCAAATGTGCCATCAATTTTATCTTGTTGCTGCATTAATTGCTCTATTATTTCATTTGTAAGTTTTACATTTTTAATAACAGCACAAGCAATATGAGGCCTTATTTTTTCTAATTTTTTATTAACAAAAACATTTAGTTTGGTTTTTTTAGCTGAATATTTTTTTAAACCAGTTTCAACACCGAGGAAGCCTTGTATTTGCCTGGCAACACCTTCTACACACCACAGATCAGGACGATTAGAATCTTCAATGCTTAGTTTTAAGTCATTGCCATCTAAATTTTCAACCTCAGACTTTGCAAATTCAAGAATTTTATTTAATTCATTAATATCGCGAGGCAATTTCTTGCCTGCAAGTTTTTCCAAGTCTGTTAGGGAAATATCTATTGTTGGCATTATATCTTAGCCTCCCTTAGCCAGTTTAAATCAGAGCTGAATAATTGGCGAATATCAGTAATGCCTTCTTTGACCATGAATAATCTATCAATTCCGATCCCCCAAGCCAGAACAGGAACATTTATTCCTAATGGTTTAGTAAGCTCTGGCCTGAAAATGCCAGCACCTAAAAGTTCAATCCAGCCATTTTTGGTCCAAACCAAGCATTCTACTGATGGTTCTGTGTATGGAAAATAACCAGGTACAAATCTTACTTTTTCAGCGCCTGTAAGTTTTTTAACAAATTTTGCAAGCAAGCCAAGCAAATGTCTGAAATTTACATCTTTGCCTAAAACAATTCCTTCGCACTGGTTAAATTCAGATAAGTGTGTTGCATCTATTTTCTCAGCTCTGTAAACTCGCGCAACAGAAAAATAAGCTCCTGGTATATTAGGATTATTAGCTAATGTTCTGGCAGATAATGGAGTTGCATGCGACCTTAAAACTAATTTTCTGGTTTCTTTTTTACTAAATTCAGTTTGCCAGCCAGTTGATCCTGTTTCGCCTCCGTTTTCATGCACAGCTTTGATTTTTTCTAAAAATTTTTTATATTTGCCTAGTTTAGTATATTTTGGTTGTTTAACATAATAAACATCCTGCAAACCACGAGCTGGATGGTCTTGAGGCGTATAAAGCGCATCAAAATTAAAAAATGATGATTCAACTAATGGGCCTGTCATTTCTTTAAAGCCCATAGAAATTAACTCTTGTTTAACTTCATCTAAGAAAGCTATATATGCTTGTTTTTTGCCTGGGTAAATTTTTGGAACACCAGCTGAAACATCATATCGCCTAAACTTTTTTGTTTTCCAGCTGCCAGTTTTAATCATCTCCGGCGTCAAAACA
>WJKY01000089.1 GCA_014728835.1 Candidatus Woesearchaeota archaeon
AGAGACTGTGATATATGATATGTATGGGGGAGGTATGACTGACTTTGATATGGCACGATCTCTCTCTTCAGATGAGCACACCCTTAGAAGTATGCACAATGGAAAGAGGGCTAAGATAGTAGAAGCAGAAGGAGATGAAGTTTCTAGCTATAACATAGTCTTTGAAGATAGCTACGAAATCAATGGTTTGGCTGCGAGTGAGTTGAAGGCTATAACTGAGGGAGTGCATGAGTTGATAAAGGATCCTTCCTTAGCAGGTAGTGAAGTTGAAACCCCTATGATGTCTACAGCAATCTATAAGCATACTATCAAAGATGTCCCAATTTACTTTGATGGGGCTCAATACTGGGCAGTTCGTAACGGGCGTATTTATGAAGTCTCTCCAGAGGGTGTTGAGGAATCTAAAAACTCCATCATTAGTGAAAAGAACTGGTGGAAAGAACTGCTTGACTCTCTCAAAGAAGATAAGAAATTTAACTCCTTGGTTTCTAAGCATGGAGCAAGAAGTACAGAAGTCCTCGAGTATTTCAAGAATAATTACTGGTCGGATTCTTCTTCCAGCGATGCAGCGAAGGTGGCGTTAGAGGATGCAATGAAGGAGTTGGGTGAATCCAAAACCAATGAAGCCTATGCAGAAAAGGTTCCTCAAACCATGCAACCACAAGAGAAACCTGACATCGATGCTGAGAATTATGGAATGGAAGACTACTCAGATGAAGAGCTTAACAAACCCGAAACTAAGGTCAAAAGCAAATCTGAGGAAACAGGAAATGCTATAAGAAAGGTTGAGGATGATGAAGTTCACGATCAGGCTCCTGAGCCTAAGAAGAAAGTAAAGAAGGAGTCAAAAACTAATGAAGGGGAGGAATCAGAAGTTATTTCTCCTTCTAGAGCTGAGCTGAAGAAACTTTCCGATGATGTACTCCGTTCAAAACAAATAGATGCATCCGAGGCTTTTGACTATTGGAAAGGTAGGGGTGTAGAAGAATTTGCAGTGAAGGCCTCTAAGGCCTTAAATATGGTTGAAGATGAGATGCATAAAAGGGGAATTTTATCCCATGTAGAGGATAGGTTGGGAAAAAGGGCCAAAAAGACTGAGCCCAAGAAGGAATCCAAATTTAAGTTTTCAAAGCAAAAACCTCTTTGGCTCTGTAATGAGTGCTTCAAAACTTTCAGAAGTGATAAAGGGATTTGTGAGTCTTGTGAGAGCAAGAATACAGAGAAGCTGATTAAGGAGCAAGACGTCCCATTCTACAAAGAAGTGTATGAGGTATCGTTTGAGGATAAAGATGGAAATCCAGGATCTATAAGAGTGGAAGCCCACGACGAAACTGACGCAGAGAAGGTTGCTAACAAAGCAAAAGGAGATGTTATAGGGAAAATTACCGATGTTAAGTTAATTAAAGAGAGCACCCAAGCTGCCCCCGGGAATAAGGAGTCTAAAAGGAAAACTAACGAATACTACCAAGAAGAAGATGTTGGTGATTATGAAGTCACATTTTATGATGGGCATAAGGAGGTAATCAAAGGTGCTAAGTCTAGAGTACACGCTATGGATGCTGCTAGACAAAGATACAAAGATGAGCAAAGAGTGGTTCAAGCAAAGAAAGTTTCTGAATCTATAACCGAAGGTGTTGAGGAACTTATAGGAGAGGTTCCTGGGATAAGCAAGGATGATCAAATTATTCTCCGTTGGGCTATGCAGAAAGAAATCATACCAAGCGAGTGGCCGGATGAAGATGAGATAATTGATGAATTGTCTAAGGTTGATGTACCAAAAGAAGATAAATGGTCAGATTGGGATAACAAAGCTTTATATGTGAAGTTTGTTCTTCTTCCTAAAGCAGAAGCAGCTCGTGCAACTAAGGAATCCAAAGTTAATGAAGAAGAGAATTGGGATTTAACCTTCAAATACCAGCATAATCAACTTGGTTCAAATCCTCTGGTTGATAGAGAAGGAAATCTATGGAGACATGAAAGGCGCCCTATAACAGGTAGAAAGGTTCGTGTATTTAGTGATTACCAAGCAGGCTGGGTTAAAGGAAAAGGTGCTATTCCAGTAGTTAAGGTAGAGGCAAATGAGAAGCTAACACCGGAAGAGGTGAAGAATATACATGCTCCTACGATTAGATTCCACTATGGAACTTCCGAGAAACACAGTAAGGTTATGGGTGATCTAGCAAAAACAGATTTCTTCAAGAAGAGAATGGTGGGAACGAAAGTTAAATTGATTGATGCTTCTGACCATCCTGAGGAATTTGCTAAAGATGATGATAAACAGTGGAAACCTTGGACACCCTTCGGGTTTGTAGAGGAATCTAATCTCAAAGAGCAATCTTTTAAGACTGTAGCTAAAGGAATTGCAGATAGGGATAATGCAGATGAATTAGCACGAAGGGAGAATGGAATGGTTATAGAAGACCCAGATGCAGAGGATAAATTTGCCGTAATAGTCAAAGAGGAGTAACTGATGTTCAACGTTTTACTAGAACAATGTTTATTTGAAAAACTACACTATCTTGGAAGTTGTAAAACCATTGTAGATCTAGAAGATGAAGAGGATGTTTCAGAATTAGCAGTTATGGTTGAAGGTGGAGAAGAGATAACCAAAGAGGAGTTTTTAGGTAGAATAAAAGTAGTGCATGACGCAGTGACGGGTGAAAGCCATCCTACCGATAAGTTAAGTGCTAATCCAGAAAATTTTGAGTACTTCTATAACCCGAATAAAAAAATAGCTTGGTATTATGATATAAATGAAGATGTTGAATACTTTTATGGGTGAGTGAGATGTTCGATAATATTTTTGAAAAGATTGATGAGCAAGCCGAAGACGAGCTTGAGTTCCGTGAGGAAGAGTTTGAAACTAAGGTTGTGCATAAGGTTGGAGAAGCTTTAGGTGAGACTGACCTGGGGTATTGGTACTCCGCCAAGAGAAAAGAAGAGGATGGATCAACTGTTTGGGAATTTACCTCAACACAAGCTCCTAGTATTGAAGTGAAGGCAAAAGTAGAATGAGAGACCTTCTTGAGAAAATGTTGGAGTATACTGAATCTTGTTGGTTGGAACAAGGATTTATATCCAAGAGTGGAATGGTTGCCGTTCTGTGGGAAGGGGATGTTGAGGAAGAGGTTCCTGATTCACATTATATCGCCGCCAAAGAATTTCTAGGAAAAGAAGGGGGAAGAGAGCTTATCGAACCAGAGTATGCTGAGGTAACTGGGGATATTAAGTATGCCTTCATGAAATCCAAAGGAAGAACAGAGTTTGATGCCACTATTTATGTTATCCCAACAGAAGCACAACTGAGAACTCTTAGAAAACTCTCTTCCACCGCAGATTCTGTAATCATCGAAACATTTGGTCCAAAGAAATACTTTACATCTGATAGTTATCGTCATTTTGTTAGAC
>WJKY01000038.1 GCA_014728835.1 Candidatus Woesearchaeota archaeon
CTCTTGATAAACGTTGAAGTGTTTGTTCAATTGGTCTGTCAATTAAATAGACTCTTGCTTTAATCTTACCAGCAGCTTTGATTGCGGTGCGAATATCAGCGCCAGGAGCCAAACCAACTTTTTCACCAAGTTTTCTTTGCACAAAACCACCTATTAAACTAAACATAAAGCCCATAAACCCTAAGCGCTTCATATCTGAGAATCTAAGTTTTCTTTGTTGCTGTGCAAATAAATAAGGAACTCTGCTAGCATCAAGTTCAACAGCTATTATTTTTGGTTTTTGCTCAAATATCTTATTTTTGATTGTTTGGATGCTTTCTTTTGCAATATGTGAGCTGCCTATTATTTCTATATTTTTCATATTTGTTTTGTTAACATACACAAACTTTATATGTTTAAAGCTGTATCGTAAATACAATAATATATAGGAGGTTGTGAGAATGCTTAAGATGAAAAGAGTTTCTGAAACAGCTGCGTTAAGAGCCTTTACAGATGATGGCCTTTACTTTGGCGATGTTGAAGATGCAATTCTTGTTAAAAATAAAGTAGATAGCTGGAAAGTTCGAGCAACACGAGATTCATTTTTAAACAAGGCATTAGCTGGAGCTAAAGGAGTTATTGTTCCTCATCAATTGGTTAAGGCTATTGGTGATGTAATGATTGTGTCAAAAGCAGCAGCACCAAGCTATTCAGACGAGGAATAATTATCACTATTTTTTTAAAACTTTTCTTTTAATTCTTAGTAATGGACTTTAAATCAACTTCAGAGATAGACGTTCCTAAAAAATTAGCTAATCAGATTATTGGGCAATCTGAGGCTGTAGAAATAATTAAAAAAGCAGCAGCACAGCGCAGACATGTTTTTTTGATAGGAACACCAGGAACAGGAAAATCCATGCTTGGTCAAGCACTTTCAGAGCTTTTGCCTAAATCAAAACTAAAAGATGTTTTAGCGATTCCAAATCGCACTGATGAAAATCAACCAATAATTAAGACCGTATCAGCAGGTAAAGGTACAGACTTAGTAAGAAAAGCAAAAATAAAGGCAATGTCTGGCTCTAAAAATCAGCAATTATTATTTTTTGTTTTAGCAATAATAGCTTTACTTATACCTTGGTTTATTAGAGACTGGTATGGTGATATTATGGCAGCAGCGTCTTTAATAGCAGGTATGATGTTTGTTGCTGTTTTAGGAATTTCATTTAGTGTAATTCAAAAAAAGTCTAAATCTGTTGGACCAAAAACAATTGTTAATAATGTGACTGCCAGAAAAGCACCTTTTATAGAAGCAACTGGCGCTCACGCAGGCGCATTATTAGGTGATGTTTTGCATGACCCTTTTCAGAGCGGAGGTTTAGGCACTCCTGCACATTTAAGAGTTCAGTCAGGTATGATTCACAGAGCAAATGACGGTGTTTTATTTATTGATGAAGTTTCAACACTTGCACCAAAAACACAGCAAGATCTTCTTACTGCTCTGCAAGAAGGCAAATACCCTATTACAGGCCAATCTGAGAGAAGTGCTGGAGCAATGGTGAGAACTTCTCCTGCGCCTTGTAAATTTATTTTAGTTGCTGCTGGAAACACGCAAACTGTTAAGAAAATGCATCCTGCTTTACGTTCTAGAATCAGAGGATATGGTTATGAGGTTTATATGAATGATACTATTCCAGATACTCAAAAAAACAGAGAAAAATTTGCAAGATTTGTCGCACAAGAAGTTGTAAAAGATGGGAAAATACCTCACTTTACAAAGGCGGCAGTAATAGAAATAATAAAAGAAGCTAGAAGAAGAGCTGGAAGAAAAGGACATCTTACGTTGGTTTTAAGAGATTTAGGAGGTCTTATTCGTGCAGCAGGTGATTTGGCGCTTGAACAAAAAGAAAAATTAGTCAAACCAAAACACGTCCGCCAAGCAAGAAAAGTAGCAAGAACACTTGAACAACAAATAGCAGATAAATATATTGAAAAGAAAAAAGAATATGAAGTTATACGCACATCTGGGCAAGAAATTGGCAGAGTAAATGGGCTAGCAATTATCGGTAGCGAGACGGCCTTTTCTGGGATAGTACTACCAATTGAAGCAGCGATTACATTAGGTGGCAAAAGAAAAGAGTTTACAGCTACTGGAAAACTTGGACAAATAGCAAAAGAAGCTGTTGAAAATGTCTCAGCGATTGTTAGAAGAGTTTTTGGACAAGATCTTAAAAAAAGCGACGTATTTGTTCAGTTCCTCCAGACTTATGGAGAAGGGGTTGAAGGCGATTCAGCATCTATTGCAGTTGCTGTAGCGATTTTGTCAGCCTTGAAAAACGTACCAGTGAAACAAAATTTAGCAATGACAGGTTCGCTTTCTGTAAGAGGGGAAGTTCTGCCAGTTGGAGGAATTACACCAAAAATAGAAGCTGCAATTGAAGCTGGTATTAAAGAGATTATTATTCCAAAAGCTAATGAGAAAGATGTTGTACTTTCAAAACAAGTGCAGGATAAGATTAAAGTGGCGCTTGCAAGCGATATTAAGGATGTTGCAAAGTATGCGTTTACCGGCAAAAGGCGAAAACTTATTATAGAAAAATTTAAATAAATCACTTTCTCATATCTTTGTATGTTTGTAGAAATTAATTTGGAAGAAATATTGCCAAAGAAATCATATACTGGTGAAGATGTACTTGTCAAAAAGTCAGATAGTAGTTTGATTATTTATTATTTAAGCAAATACTCTAATGGAAAATTGAAAACGCAGAAATTTCAACCAGCTAAAGCCAAATTACCAAAGAAAATAAAATTATCTGAAGATTTGATGGAGTCCATGGGGCTTTATTTTGGAGATGGACAAAAAGCAATAACCTCTAAAAGTTATCAAGCAATGCGATTTGCTAATTCTGATGCACGAATAATAAAGAAATTTTTAAAAGCCCTACAAAAATTAAAAGTAAAAAATAATAATCTTAAAGTATATGTTAGAATTTCTACTCTTCGAAAAAACACAAAACCTATTGCTTTTTGGTCTAAAATTACTAATATTCCAAAAAAGAATTTTTATAAAATTAGTTGGCAAAAAAGTAAGCATAAAACATCAAAAGCCGCCCAAAAAGGAACAATAACTCTTATCTTAGCAAATTCCTCATTTCGTTTAGTTTTTGATGCATTGTATAAGCATATCAAAACTCTAGCAAAATATAACAAAGATGTAGCTGCGCCATTTTTAAGAGGTATAATTGCTGCAGATGGAACTGTTTATTTCGACGGTCGCCATAGAGAAGTTTCTATTGCAGCGAAATACAAAAAAGATAGAATATATATTAAAAAGTTACTATCTTTATTAGAGATATTACCTAATAAAGACAACTTAACGCCAACAAAAGAAGCTGTAACGATAACAGGATTTTCCAATTTAACAAAGATACAAAAGCATAACTTGTGTTCGTTACATCCTAAAAAAGAATTAAAATTAAATGATGCACTAAAAACATATAAAAATATTTGTTACAGGAAAGGTGTTGGAAAACTTAAAGTAATGGCTTTATTAAAGGAAAATCCATCTACAGTTACTAAGTTAGCAAAGAAACTAAACCGAAAAGAAAACGCTGTTAGGAGATATTTGCGCCAATACGAAAAAGAAGGAAAAGCTATTAGAAAAACCGCCATTCAAACTTCAAGGACAGGACGATATGCTGAAGTTTGGGTAGCGTGTTAAACTAGAAAACAAAATATTATTAAGAAAATAGCACCTAAAAAATAACATGGAGAAACTAAATATACCTGATGAAATGATTGAAAAAATCAGACATTATATTAAAGAAGGCAGATTTAAAGA
>WJKY01000039.1 GCA_014728835.1 Candidatus Woesearchaeota archaeon
ATTCTATCTGAACCTACTTTTGCTACTTGTGCTGCTAATCTTTTTTGTAGTTTCAAATCTTTTTTTGTCATTCTAGACCTCCTTTAGAGGTTGGTGCAGCAGAAGATTTAGCTTCTGATTGCGATTTTTCCTTTTTAGTTTTCTTTTTTTCAGCTAATTCAGCTGCTGTTGGTGTTTTTTTAGCTGGTTTTTTCTTGGATTTTTTTGGTTGTGTCTTTGGTTTTGGCTTTCCCACGCTAGTGGGCACAGCAGAATCAGCAGATTCTGATTGTGTCTTTGGTTTTGGCTTTTCTTTTTTAGGTGCAGGTTTTTTCTTAGGTTTCTTTTTTTCTTCCTTTTCTTTTTTTGCTTGCTTGCGTTTTTTAATTTCATCTTCAATTTTCTTTAGGGTTTTCTGCGGATTTTTAATATTTGCAATTTGAATACTAAGTTCAATTGCTTTTTTGAGCATCACAATTTTCTTTTTTTTGCCAATTGTTGAACTAAAAACACTAACTTGTTTTTCTTTGTTTAAATTTTCAAGCTGGGATAAATTTGAAATATGAACTTCTGTTAAACCGCTTTTGTGCAAACCTCTTGTTTTGCGTGGTAAACGATAACCTGCTTTAACTCTGGCGCGTTTTCCTGCTCTGTTTTCCCGCATTTTAGAGTGGATACCTTTTGGTCTGCGCCACTTAGTTCCTAATCTCTTTCTAACTATAGCTTCCTGTCTTACAAACTTTGGCTTTTTCTTCTTCATTTTAGCTCTTAGTTTTAATTCTTCCATTTTAACTTGAAATTGGTTTTCCTGCTTTTTCAATCATGTAAATCCCGTCTTGGAATATTCTTCTGTCTCGCGCTCTAATTTTGGTTAACTGTTCTATGTCAGATGCTGTTTTGCCTGCTAATTCTTTGTCAATTGATTCAACAATAATTATGTCCTTTTCAACTTTTACAGAAACTTTTTCAGGAAATTTCATTTTTTTAGGCCTTTTTTCACCAAAAAAATTCTGCAGCTGAAATTCATTTCCTTCTACTTTCGCATTCATTGGAAAGTGACTTGAACAAAGTTTTAATTTATAAATAAATGGTTCTTGAACGCCTTTAATCATGTTTTTTATGTGAGCTTCGAATGTGCCTGTTAGAGCTCTGCCTCTAGCACCTCTATACAAAGGCGTAATTATGATTTTATTATCTTTTTTTTCAATCTTCAAATTTTTAGTGGGGTATATCCTTGTAAGTTCGCCTTTAGGACCTTTTATAATAATTATATCTGCCTCGATTTTGGCTTCTATGCCTTCTGGTATCTCAAGTTTTCTATGTTCAATAGACATAAGCTAATAATATTCCTCCTAAATTTTTGTCTTTGGCTTCTATGTGTGTTAGAACTCCTTTTGGAGTTGAAACAATAATTCTTCCGAAATCTTTTGCAGGCAAATATCTTTTTTCATATTTTTCGTAAGTTTCTAGAGTTACACTAAACTTAGGTTTTATTGCGCCGATTTTATTGATTGTACCTGAAAGTTTGATTTCGAAAATTCCGCCTTTTTTATCATCTATAAATTTGAAATCTTCTATGTATTTTTCTTTTTTTAGTTTGGAAAGTACTGCTTTAAGTAATTTTGAAACAGGTTTTACAACTAATTTTGTCTTACCTCTGGCTCCAGCATTATTAATTGCTGATAATGCTCTAGCTAATACATCATGCTCCATTTTTCTTTTTTCTCCTTTATTTTTATTCCTAATTTTTTTTGCGCAAAAGACATTGAGTCTTCTGCTGTGATTTTGTGTGCAGGTGCTATTTTTTTCTTTCTAAGTTTTCTATTTTTAATTCTAAAACCAGGACGCTTAAGAGTTACAATAGCTTGTAAACCAATAATTCCGATTTTTGGATCATACTTAACCTCTGGAATATCAATATATTCCTTTACTCCAAATGAAAATCCATTTTCAGTAAAACTTCCTTTGTAAATTTCGTAATTAATTGCTTGGAGTAATCTATCTAAAACTTCACTAGCTTTTTTTCCGCGCAAAGTAACTTTGGCGCCGATTGGTAAACCAGGTCTTAGTTTCCATGTAGCAACTCTTCGCTTTGCTTTTGTTTTTACTATTTTTTCACCTGTGATATTTTTTAGCAAAGCAACAGCTTTATCTACATTATCACTTATTGCTCCTGCGCCTATATTCAAAGTAACTTTATCTATTTTGATTGTTCTCATTTTGTTTTTTGTTATTTCAGTTTCCATTATTCTATTTTTATTTCTGACTTATCCTCGCCAATTGCAAAAACATGATTCAGATTTGTTTGCCAAGTTTCTTTTCCAGATTCCAAAACTGCAATTCTTTCTCTCTTTAATTTGCCAAGTTCTTTGATATTTTTTAATTTAGCAGAATGTCCTGTGTGTTTTCCACCTGTAACATAAACTAAATTTCCTTTTTCTAATTTGATATGCTTAGCAACAGAATTTTTTTCTGTGTCTAAAATAAGAACGTCATTTACTTTGTATTTTTTATCATCTAATAAATTCCATCCATTGCTAAAATTCAGTTGTGTTTTATTTTTATTCAAAGTTTTTTTGGATACAATTTTAACTGGCAATAAATTAGCTTCTGATTTAGGAATTTCAATAACAGCAAGCTTACCTTTTTTAGTTATTGTTACTCTCCAATATTTATCTGTTGCAGGTATTTGAATAGTATCAAAAATTCCAACTGGAAAATCTACTTTTCTAATAACTTTGCTGTTTACTTTAACTAATTCGTTTGATAAAACCTGTTTTGTTTCTTTGGTTGTTTTTGTTATTTGTAAAATATCTCGTAGATAAATAAGCAAAGGCATAGCTTTTTGCAAATCATGAGGGCCTTGGCTAGGCTTACGTATCCATTTTATTCCTTTTCTTTTAATTGGCCATGTTCGTGGTGCAGCCAATCTTGAGACATGTGCTTTTCTTGCCATTTTTTTATTTCCTCTCCAGCGCTTTAACGCGCTTTTTATCGCTTGTATCTAAACTAAGTATTAGTAAGTTTGACGGACTAAGTGGATGTCTTATTTTTTGACCTTCTTTTTTCTTTTTTTCAGCGCCCTGAACAAATACTTTGTAGCGTTTTCTATCAATTTCTTCTATTTTTCCAATTGTTCCTTTATGTTTTCCCCGTAATACTTTTACTTTGTCTCCTTTTCGAACTGGAAAACTTCGTTTTTTGTATTTTTTTCCAAGGTCTTTTGATAAGTGAGCAGACATTATTTTTCTGCGCACATGCAAAGGAGCATTTGCTCTATATTTACGCTGCTTGCGTGGTTGTTTGCTTGACTTCCATTTCTTGGAAAACTTTTTTTTCATAATATCATATTTGCAATTTTGGCTACTGCTGGCCAACGAATTGCAACCTCCTTTGCTATTGGTCCTTTGATCATTGAACCTTTTGGCAACCCAAGTTTGATGTCCTTCAAAACAATTGCTGCATTGTCTTCAAACTTGACTTTTGTACCCTCTGGACGTGTGAATTCTTTTCTTTGCCTTACAACAACGCAAGGTACTACTTTGTGTTTCATGTCTGGCTTCCCAGTAAGCACAGTTGCATGAATCATATCAGCAATACCAGCTGACTGTAATTTTCTTGTTCTTGTTTTATAGCCGCGAACACTAATTATCTTAATTGTCCTAGCACCTGAATTATCAGTTGCATCTAACACTGCTCCTACTGGTAATGCTTTTGTTATTTTGGATTTAACGGCTTTCATTTTATTTTCTCAATTATTACGAATTTGACTGTTTTGGATAGCGGACGACATTCTGCTATTTGTACTTTGTCTCCTTTTTTTGCGTTTATACATGTTGGATTATGTGCTTTTATTCGTGTGCGTCTTCTTTCACGACGTTCATATTTTGGTAAAGGTCTCCATCTAGTCCATTCTACACTTGCTGTTCCCTGCATTCTGTCACTTACAACCAAGCCTTCAAAAACACGTCCGCGCGTGGTAACATTTCCATGTATCGGACACTTTTTATCGCCGCAGGATACTTCTTTCTGTTTCTTGATTTTCTTCTTTTTTGCTGGTGTTTTCTTTTTTTTCTTGTCTACCATTTTGGAGCTCCTTTAGAGCAGCGCATTGAAACTTTGTTTCAATAACGTTTTTGTTTCTTTTTGATACGATCCCAAGGTCTTGCAACCAATAACTTACCAGCAACTTCCACTTTTTTCTTGCTTAGTAAGGTCAGTTTCAAGGTTACTTGAGACTTGAATATCCTTTTTTCACTGTCTTTGGTTTTGATAACCAAAGTCTTGTATGTCTCATCAACAACCTTTCCGCGGATGCTGATATTTTTCTGATTTCTTGCTCTGATTATTTCTGCGGTAAGACCGATTAGTTCATGCCTTACCACATTTTTTGGTGTTATTGGCATTTTTCGCCTTTGGTTTTAGCTTTACCTTATTTCTATGCTGTCTGCTGGGAACCCGATTTTTATTAAGACGTCCTTTAGTTTTTGTCTGTGGTCGCCTTGTAGTTCAATTGTGGAATCTTTTACTGTTCCGCCACAAGCAAGCTTTTCCTTAAGTTGCTTTGCGGTTTTTTTCAGGTCAATCTCTGTTGCATCCAACCCTTTGATTATAGTTGTAGGTTTTCCAAATCTTCTCTTTTCCATTTTTACCACAATCTTTTGTTTTTCTCGGGCCACGGCAGAGCATTGGCATAGCTCTTTTGGTAAGCCGCAAACCGGACATATCTCACTCATTTGTTTTTTAATGTCCTCCTCTCTTTTGAGAGCGTTAATATTCGAGCAATAGTTCTTCTAATTGCTCTAACTTTACCAGGGCTTTCTGGTAAGTTTCCCATTGATATTTGTGATTTTAATTTCATGAGTTCTTTTCTTAATTCATCTAGCTTCTTCTCCTTTTCTTTAGGAGAAAGTTTGAGTATGTCTTTTGGTTTTAGTATTGCCATTATTTTTTAGTCTCTTTTTTAGGTTTCTTTTTTTCAGCTAATTCAGCTGCTGTTGGTGTTTTTTTAGCTGGTTTTTTCTTGGATTTTTTTGATTGTGTCTTTGGAATTTCTTCTGCTTCTGCTTCTTCCATTTTAGGTTCTTCTGGAAGTTCATGAAGCTTAACCTTATCTGGTAATTCAATATCAGGTGGCATGATTTTTACTTTAATTCCAACTGTTCCTGAGCGTAAGTCTGCGCGAGATTGTGCAGAATCAATGCCAGTAATAGCTACATTCCCGCATTTTTTCATGTATCCGCCATAAAATCTCCAAGACCGCGCTTTTTGACCTGGAACACCTCTTCCAGTAATTCTAATTTCAGCGCCGATTGCGCCAGCATTTAAAATATTGTTCAAAGCTCTATAGCCAATTCCTTTAAATCTTCCAGATCCAAAACGTTCAAAACTTGAAGCTATTCTTTTTGCAACAATTGTTGCGTTTAAAAATGGTTTATCAACTTCTTTGACCTCGATTTGAGGATTTTCTAATTTGAATTTTGTTTTAAGAGCACTAGTAAGTTTAGCTATATTAGAACCTCCACGACCAATTATTAGTCCTGGTCTCATAGCTCTGATACTAATTTTAGTTCCCATGGGTGTTTTTTCAATTGCAATTCTACCTGCGCCAGCATTTTTACTAATATTTTTATCTAAAAATTCTCTAATTTTCAGATACTTTATTTTCTGTTTGATAAACTCTCGTTCTATCATTCTTTAGTCTCCTTTGTTTTCTTTTTTTCAGCTAATTCAGCTGCTGTTGGTGTTTTTTTAGCTGGTTTTTTCTTTGGAATCTCTTTTTTTGTCTCTTTAGTTTTTGGTTGTGTCTTTGGAGCTTCTGCAGGTTTTTTCTTAGGTTTTCCTGCGCCAGTAGGCGTAGCTAAATGCTTGCGTTTAGATTGCGCTTTTTTCTTTTCTTTTAATTTTTCAACTTCCTCTGCAATAATTTCAAAGTGAGTATTTTTTCTTTCTGTTCTGCGCCGGCCATAATGAAAAGCAATTGGTGCTCTTTGTGCAGCTGCATGCACAATTATCATTATGCTAGTGTCAAAACCTTTATCTTGCGCATTACTTTTCAAACCATTTAGTAATTTGATTATGTGTTCTGAAACATTTTTTGGGTATCTGCCTGTTCGCATGCCTTTTCTGTGAGGTATTTTTTTAACACGCTTTTTGAAAGGGATTGCTTTTTTTCCATCAACAACGTCTTTCAAATAATTAATAGCATTATCAATTTGTTTGCCTTTGATAAAAGCTGCAACTTCGCCAGAGGTTTTTGTGGAAATAGATAAGTTTCCTCCAACTATACGCGCCATTTTCTTTGGGTCAAACTTTTGATATGTATATTTGTAT
Organism: Candidatus Woesearchaeota archaeon; assembly: GCA_014728835.1. Classification (GTDB taxonomy): domain Archaea; phylum Nanobdellota; class Nanobdellia; order UBA10117; family WJKY01; genus WJKY01. Next base: position 6,313 of record WJKY01000039.1, read on the forward strand.
TTAGCCATTTTATTTCACAGATATGTGTTTTGTAGATCTTGTAGCTCCGACTCCAGGAGCTTTGTGCTTAACTTCTTTTCTTGTTAATACAAATTCACCTAAGTAATGACCTATCATTTCAGGTCTAATTTCTACTTTAATGAATTTTTTGCCGTCAGGAATTTGAATTGTTAAATCAAACATAATAGGTAAAATTGGCATGTTTCTGCAATGAGTTTTGATTGGTTTTTTTCTTTTGCCTTCTTTTGTTTCTTTTATGCTTCTAAGTAATTTTTTCTGCTGTTCTGTGAACCCGCGTTTGATTGTTCTTCTGATTCGGGCTGGCAGTAATTCTGCTAGCTCAGCAAGCCCCATTTCTTCAAGTTCTTTTGCTGTTTTTCCGCGATATTTGAATTCTTTTGCCATGTTAAATCTCCGATTTGACACTTGAAATTTTCAATTTCATTGTTTTACTTACCTTTACCTGTTTTTTTAGCTGAAATTAAACCAACTTTTCTTCCTGGTGGTACATGTCTGCTTGTTGTTGAAGGTCTTCCTTTGGTTCTTCTGTGTGTTCCACCATATGGGTGGTCTTTTGCATTCATTGCAACACCAGATACTTTTGGATGTAATTTTCCTCTTGCTTTTAGTGCAATATGTTTTTTTCCGCCTTTAACAAAAGGCTTGTCTCTGCGTCCGCCACCAGAAATTATTCCAATTGTGGCTCTGCAGTCTGGATTAAAAGAAACAACTCTTTTTGATGGCAATCTAACAACTACTTTTCCTTCTTCGCGTCCAATTACC
>WJKY01000084.1 GCA_014728835.1 Candidatus Woesearchaeota archaeon
ACAGTATCCCGAAGTTTTTTCAAAACACCATTCATAGAAGATTGAATTTCTTGGATATCTTTGTTGTTTTTTATTGCTTCGTCTGTTTTGTCTAATTCAGTATCAATGCTTCTTTGCATTTGGTTGACTGTTTTTGCAACATTACTAATACCTTCAACCCGTTCGTTTTGATCGTCTCCAGTTGGCGCAATTCCGCCTGGCTCATCATTTCCATTCCTGATTGCCATGTACTAAATCTCCTTACGATAGAGCTTTAAATGCTCTCTTAATTTTGCTATCTGTTGGTTTTAATTCTGAATATACACAAATAATTTCTGATGGATAAACAGCTTCTTGTATTGGCGTTGTAAAAGTATTTCTTTCTCCAAATGTTTGTTGATATGCCTTTCTAAATCCTCCAATGACATGAACAAATTTTCTTGCAGTTTTTACAAAGACGTCAAAATTAGTTAAAAGTAATTTAATTGCTACTATATATCCAGTTAACATTTTTTGGAAATCGGCTTCATCAAACCTTGTCATGTCTTTAAATTCGCCTTCTAGTAATTTAAAATATTGAGTTAAACTTTTGTTTATATCAGATGATCCTTTATTTTCAAATTTTATTAAATAGTCTACAATATTAGATACATCTTTTGGTTTTGATTTTAACAGAAAGATATTTTGGAAAGCATGTTTGTAATAATCTTCGACTGTTTTTCTGAAAATTGATAAAAATTTAGATGATTTTGTTCCAGCTAATAAGTGCATACACTCGTGCATTGTAGTTGAGATTAACATATCGCTAGATCCAGTTCCAAAAATATTAATGTTGTTATCAATAAGGACATATATTTTCTTTATTTTCATATGGTAAAACCCCATGATTGTTTTATTAGCTCCACCAAATGTCCTATGCATCAAAAATCTTATTAATCCCTTATTTAGATAACAAGGAGTTATGATTTCTTTTTCTACCATTTTTTCAACGTCGTCGGCAACTGGTTGTCCTCTTCCCTCTTTTCGGAATGCTTTAATAAATGATTGTTTTAATTTATCTGATGAATAAAATTTATGACCATCAATAACTGCAGCAACTTGTAAATTAACTGGTAAAGAAAATAATTCCTCTAGATATTTTTCATCAACATCCATAATTTTTACTCCCTGTTATACATATTCATTATGTCTATAAATCCACCACCTTTTTCTTCTACATGTTTTCTGGCTTTTCTAAGAACTTCCTCGTTGACTAATTGGTTTACGTCCCCAGATGTTTGGTTGTTATAATCTACAATATCCAATAACTCCTTAGATACGTTTACAAACCTATTTGTATCAATTAAAACTGGAGGATCATACTTTCTAACATAAAAACAACATGCAGTAGCTAATGCCAAGTCGTCGTGACATCCAGTATCAGCTTCAATTTTTCCGCTTTTTTTAGTAACCAATCCTGTTAGTTCTAGAGCTAGTCGTTCTGATCTGATAGATTCTGGATACTGATTAATATATGAATACAAGGCATCAATCATTAGTGGTCTGGTTTTTGCATTATTTGATAAACCAGGAACAGTTGTTTGTGGCCCCTTAGTTTCTTTGTATAGCATTATTGATATTTCTGTTAGACCTAATTGTTCTAATACCTGGTTTCCATACCCTCCGGTACTTTCTACAACAATAACTCCAGGATACTCCCTTGCAGCAACTTGGACAATTTTAACAAAATCTAAAACCTTTAACTTTCCTTGGTATTCCCAAACTTGTTCTAGAGTTTGATAATCCCACACTGTAATTGCGGACTTATCTGCACCATACTCTGGAGCTGTATCAACTCCAATTATATAATTTCTTCCTGGAATTGGTTTAGCAAATACCCATGCTTCGCCGTTAAACAATTGTAATTTTTCGATTGGTTCCTTGCATGATTCTTGAACTTTTTCCATAACTTCTGCCGAGAAGAAAGCCCCTTCTGCAGGTAGAAATTTTAATTCTAACTCTTGCGCAATTTTTCTTGGATCATTATCAAATAGTTCACATTGAGTTTTATACCAGTCTGGATCTTGAGCAAGTTCAGGAATCATTTTCCAATGAATAATAAAAGGTTTAAATATATCATCTCCAGAAATTGCTCTGGAATACTTCTTGAAATACCATTTACCAACGCCAACTGTTTTATTTGGTGTAGATAATATTACTGTTCCATATGGGACACCGGCTTTTTTAGCATGCATTTGATTTGTTGAAAGAGCTGGAACCATTGAAGTCCATGCTTGATCAACATAGCCAATAAATGCAGCTTCGTCAATAACTAAAAATGTTATAGCTTTACCACGAAGAGTTTTGTCTGGAGCGTTTGGATTTACTGGAGAAGCATAAACTTTTGATCCATTTGTTAAGATAAATGACTGTTCAGTTCTTTTTGCAAATCCGCGGCCTTGAGAGCCTTTAGATGGTTTCATCCAGTCCGGCAATTTTTCGACCATTCCTCGGATTGCTCTTGCAAAGTCTGTAGCTTCTTTAAAGTCTTTTGAAATAATTCCAATAACAGCATTATCGTAAAATACCGCTAGCCAGGCAGAGTATGCTTGAATAATTGTAGAAATACCGATTTGGCGGCTTTTTAATACAAGGACATTTCTTTCTCGCTCGATCTTTTTAATTAAAGCTGATTGTCTTTCATATGGTTTTAAAAGAATATCTTGCCCTGGTATTTCGATTTTAATATATTTATTACAAAAATAATCAAAGTCATTTTTGCAAGTTAGATACTCCTTAATATATTTGCGGGCAAGACCTTGCATCTTTTTTCGCCTTGCGGTTTGCGCAACTGCTACTTGTGCCATATAACCCTCTTTATATTTTGTTCTTAGATAGTTACCCTGTTTGTGCGTATTAAATTTAGAGTTGCGTATGCTTCCCACTCTCGCAATCTTTCAAAACGCAACTCTGATGATTTTAATG
>WJKY01000091.1 GCA_014728835.1 Candidatus Woesearchaeota archaeon
CAGGGACTGCGGGAGCTCGTGGGCAAGAGCGGGGATGTCTTGCACAAGACGGAGGTAGTCCGGGAAAAGAAGGTGCTGGAGGAATTCTTCCAGGGCATAGCCAGGGGGGAGCCCGTCGAATACGGGAAGGTGGATGTCAAAAAGGCACTGGAGATGGGCACGGCTGGCAAGCTGCTGCTGAGCGAGGAGCTGTCGGAGGACACCATTGATGAGTTTGTGGAGCTGGCGGACAACATAAGCGCCGGGGTCGAGTTCATAAGCACCGACACCAGCGAGGGCAGGGAGTTCCTTGCGATGGGCGGGTTCGGGGCGCTGCTGCGGTATTAGGGGGTAAAACAATGACTGACATAACAAAGCTGCAGGATGATGTCAGGGAGCTGGTGGAGCGTATAAACGACAAGCACGGCCACGAGCGCCCCGAACTGATAAGCTACATGAAGGTCGTGGAAGAGCTGGGAGAGATAACGGAGGTGCTGCTCTCGGCAGAGATAGACTCACGAAAAGGGGGCAGGCGCCGGAGGGAGGACGTGAGTGAGGAGCTGGGCGGGGAAATCGCCGACGCAGTCATAGCCCTGGTGTCCCTCGCGAACGACTTCGGCATAGACGCTTCAGACTTCATAGACCGCAAGATGCAAAAGCACTACAAGCGTCTAAAGGAGTTCTGATTGGCGCGCAGCCCTTTTTGCAGCGGGGCACGGGCATGCGTAGGTATATAAACGGCATCGGGCATTCTATTGCATAGGAGAGAAAAAAGAGTGATTGCGCCGGGAAATGAACCCGGTGCGCGCAAGGCCAGCCCAGATGGGGCTGGTTGTGATTTTCTCTCGTCAACAAAGGTGAAAGAATGAGATTTAGGGATTTAGGAGTAGACACACGGATAGTCGAAAGACTGGAAAAAGATGGATTTGATAACACGTTCCCGGTCCAGGAGCAGACCATACCAACCGCCCTCAAGGGCGGGGACGTAGCAGTCCGCGCCAAGACGGGTAGCGGGAAAACGCTGGCTTTTGCTGTGCCGCTGGCACAGCTGATAGAGCCGCGGGGTGAGGTGCAGGCCATAGTCCTGACGCCTGTCCGCGAGCTCGCAATACAGGTCAACGAGGTCATACGCGATGTGAGCGGGGCCTACACGGCGCTGATATACGGCGGCGTGGGCTACAACAGGCAGTTTGAGGATTTGAAGAAGGCGGACATAGTCGTGGGCACGCCCGGCCGCATAATAGACCACATGCAGCGGGGCACGCTCAAGGGGCAGCCGCGCTTCCTGGTCCTGGACGAGGCGGACCGGATGCTGGACATGGGTTTCCTGCCCGACATCCGCCGCATCATGCGCAACTGCCCGCCGGAACACGTCTGGCTGTTTTCGGCCACCCTGCGGAGTGGCGTGATGGATGTGCTCAAGGGGCGCGACTTCCAGGTCATAAAGGTCGGTGAGGAAATGCCCGAGCTGGACCACATGTACATGGAGGCGAGCCGCCTGGGCGACAAGATTGACAAGCTGCGCAACATGCTGAATGGCGACAAGACGCTGGTCTTCTGCAACACGAAGAACATGACCCGCAAGCTGGGGAACATACTGCACGTGCCCGCGCTGCACGGCGACATGAGCCAGCACGCGCGCGAGCGCAACATGAACAAGTTCCGCAATGGGAAGAAGTGCCTCATAGCCACCGACGTGGCCGCGAGGGGCATAGACATCCCCGAGGTCGAGGCAATAATCAACTTCGACCTGCCGCGGGACACGAAGAGCTACGTGCACCGGTCGGGCCGCACGGGCCGGGCCGGGAAGACCGGCAAGGTCATCAGCCTGATATACAACGATGACCACGCGAACATGCGCAGCATAATAAGCGACCTGGAACTGGACATGGACCGCTGGCAGGGCCACTGAGCCCGCCAGCTCGTTTTTACTTATTTTTACCGCTTTTAGTCAGACCTTTCTTGGTGCCGCTCAAACTGGCCCGGAACTGCCAGCGGAGGGCCAGCGCCCCGCGGACCCGGTCCAGCCAGGTGTTTGAGCAGCGGACCACGCCGTGCTCAACGCGGACGCGGGCCTTTACAACGCCCATGGTGCCCAGGAAGTCGTTCAGATAGTGGAAGACCTCCTTGTCAGTGGGGGAATCGCCGAACCACTCAGGCTTGATGTATCTCATACCACCTCACCCATTTTGGTCAAGGTTTTGCCAGGAGCCCGAAGGGCGACGCCAGCAAAAGCTTGGTATCTCATGGCCCCACCTCTGGAATCCCGCTTTCCTTCCTCCGGCGGTTGCGCTCCAGTATTGCAGAGGGGCGGTGGCGGACTGCCTTCTTCGCGTAGTCCGGTCGCAGCCCCAGCATGGCGCCGATGGCTGCGAGGTCGCGGCCGCTGCGCAGCTGGGAAGGGTCTTCTGCCCCGGAGCATATCAGCAGCTCGCCGCCGTACTTCTCGACCCGCATCAGGTTGCGGCGGGTGCGGGCCAGGCTGGGTATCCGCAGCGAGAAGGCGGGGGCAACGGGCACGGCGATGGCGGTCTCGTAGCGCTTGGCCATGCGGACGTTGCGCTTGCCAACGTTAAAACCCTGGACGATGAGGAAGTCGTATCTCGTGTCGGTCAGCAGCGCATTCATCTCCTGCTTGCTGCCGGGCTTCGCAGCGACAAAGTCAACTTCGGGGCGCTTCTGCTTGAGCTCCCGCTTGTCCTTCGACAGGAGCAGCGAGTAGTCGCCGGGTGCCAGCCGTATGCCCAGGCGGCGGGCCAGCTCACGCTTTTTTGGCGACTCTTCACCGGCCCACACGTCTATGAACTCCACACGGGAACAACACCCGCCGGCTTATAATTCCTTTACTTCCTTGCCGCGCTCGCTGGGGACGACGCGCAGCTCGGCGCCGGGGAACTCACACTCCAGCTCGGCACCCCGGTGCAGGTGGTCGAGAAAGACTGCAAGGGCGGCTATCTCGCTGTGGGGCTGGCTGCCCACTGCAACATTGTAGTCGCACCACTCATACACCTCGGGCGGCACCTTCTCCGCACCCACAAATATTAACAGGTCTCCTTTGAGTGACCTTTCGCGGATTTCGTCGATTGTTTCGCCAAGCGGCAGGCCATACATTGTGAGGTGGATGCGGGTGCCCTGAAAATCTCGAAGGAAGCGGCGCCACTCTCTCACGGTCTCGACCCGGAAGTCGCCGCCCCACCTGTCCACGACGTCCAGTATGCTTTTCGGGACCCCGCCGGTGCCGGCCAGCAGTATGCGGTCTGCACCGAATGCTCGCGCAACCAGGCCCACGTGGGTGGTGGTCCGCTTGTCCCTCATGGGCCTGTGCCCGTAGCGCATCACCGTTATCATGTAATCTGGAGCAACCAACGTTTTAAACTTTGGGCACTCCGGTTCACATGCTCAATGTGCCAAACGCCCTGAGCCTTTCCAGGATTGTGATAACCCACCTGCACGTGCTTCTCATGTATCTGGGAGCCATAGACCCCCGTTTGAGCGCCATAATCCCGGTTGTGGGCACGCTCACGGACGCGGAGGGGAAGATAGCGCGCAGGTTTGACATGGAGACCAAAATCGGCGGGGTCCTGGACGTTGTCGCGGACCGCATACAGGAGCTCGTCTACTGGATATATTTCGCCTGGACGGGGGCCATCTCCCTCGCGATACCCCTGGTGTTCGTGACGCGGGCCCAGCCGCTGCAGCAGATGATGGTTCTCGGTGAGCAGCTGCCCCGCCTTCTCCCAGTTCCCCTCCCTTAGCTCCCTGCCCAGCCGGGCCACTATATCCCCTATGTCCAAG
>WJKY01000040.1 GCA_014728835.1 Candidatus Woesearchaeota archaeon
CGTTAGACCTGCGCCAAAAGAAATTCGTCGCATTAAGAAAAAAATAAAAAAACCAAAGAAAAAACCTAAATTAAAAATTAAGAAAAGAAAATTAAAGAAAAAAGATTTGAGAGCTTACGAAAGAAAACTCAAACAAATTAAAAAATCTGTTTACGAAGAAGTTCGTAAAAACGGTGCTGTAGCTAAAAAATTTAAACCTAAAGTCAAAAAACTGAAAATTAGAAAAAAAACTAGCAAAGGTAAAAAGAAACTCTTTAAAGAACTTTCGAAACTAGAAAAAGATATGAAGAAAATAGAAAAGGACATTGAATAATGAAAGAAGTAAAAGATATTTCTCCAGATAAACTTACAGCAAATGAATTAGTAAAACAATTATATGAAAGTGGTGGCTTTGTGGCAAAAAAATTAGCTACAGGTGTTAATATTCTTGAAAAGATGACTAAAGATGAAAAATGTATTAAGTTTCTTTCTTTTCCTGCGTGTATAATTTCTACTGGTACGCGTGGCGTCATTAAAGATTTAGTTAAGAACAAATCAGTTGATGTGTTAATAACTACTTGTGGTACTTTAGATCATGATTTAGCGCGAATTTGGAAACCTTATTGGCATGGCGCATTTGAAGCTGATGATAAAGAACTGCATAAAAAAGGTATTTACAGACTTGGAAATATATTCATACCAAAAGAATCATATGGTGAAATTTTAGAAAATAAAATTCAACCAGTGCTGAAAAATATGTATGAGAATAAAAAAGAATTATCTGGAAAAGAATTTATTTGGGAGCTTGGAAAAGCATTAGAAAATGAAGAAAACAAAGAAAGTTCAATTATTTATTGGGCGTGGAAAAATAAAATCCCTGTTTTTGTGCCTGGAATCACTGATGGTGCTGTTGGTTCTCAACTTTGGTTATTCAGACAAAAACATTCTGATTTTAAAATAGATTTGCTTGCTGATGAAAATGATTTGTCAAATATTGTTTTTGACGCCCAAATAAAGCAAAGTTCCACTGGGCCCAGAAAAACTAATGGTTTTTCTCGGGCTAAAAAACTAGGGGCTTTGATGCTTGGTGGTGGAATTTCAAAACATCATACTATCTGGTGGGCGCAATTTGGTCACGGACTTGATTATGCTGTTTACATTACAACTGCAGTTGAATGGGACGGGAGTCTTAGCGGAGCTGAAACAAAGGAAGCTATTAGCTGGGGAAAGATTAAAGAACAAGGAATGCATATAACTATTAACGGAGATATAACAATCTTGTTGCCGCTGATGATATCTGCGCTCAAAGAAAGATTAGGAGGGTAAAGTGTCTGAAGAAAGTCAGGAATTAAAATGTCCAAAATGCGGTAGTGCTGCTTTAAGTGTGTCTACAACTACTATGCCTCACACTACCAAAAAATATAAACGAATCAAATGTTTAAACTGTGGTGTTCAATTTGATAAATTAGATGAATAAAATGTATAAACAAGCTATTGTAATTCGGACTGATTTAAACATGTCGCGGGGAAAGTTATGCTCGCAATCAGCGCATGCTAGTCTTGAGGCTGCTTTGAAAACTCAGAAAACAGATAAAATCTTTAAAACAAAAAATCTAAATGCGTGGCGCAAAGAAGGTGCAAAAAAAATTGTTTTAAAAGTCATGTCCGAATCTGCACTAATTAAAATCAGAGATAAAGCTGTTCGTGCAGGCTTAAAATCTGCACTAATTAAAGATGCTGGTTTTACAGAACTGCCAGCAGGAACAATTACCGCAATTGCTATTGGACCTGATAAAGAAAAAGAAATTGATAAAATAACTAGTAATTTATCTACGTTATGATTATTTTTTCACTAATTTTGCTTTTTTGATAACATATTGCCCGTGGTCGCCCTTCCAAATTTTTTCAGCTTCTTGGATTTCTATTTTTTTCTTAAAAACAGGACCATCTAAAACTATTGTTTCAAATTCTCCACCTTCCCCTGAAAGATGAATTCCATATCTTTGATGCATTAATTTTAATTTTTCAAGAGTTTCTGTATTTAATTCTCTGCCAAGCCAGGACTCATCAAAACCATGTGCAGAAACAGATGTAATAATTACTTTAAAACCAGCTTTAATAAGTTCTGTAAGATATATTTCAGGGTCTAAATGCCAAAGCAAAGCTAAGCTTCGTAGCCCCAAATCACTGCATATTGCTTCGATTCTAAATCTTTGATATTGTGATGCTACTGCACCTGAAACTACGCCTTCTATTTTGTAATCTCGCATTGCTTTTTTTAGTGCTAATTCAAGGTCTTTTAGTTCTTTTTCTTTTATTCCTTTTGTTTTTCTAAATATAATAGGGATTCCAATAGCTTTTGCTTGTAATTTAACCATATCTATATTGGGAATGTGAAACATGTAAGAATATGGATTTTCTGATTTTATTGCTACTAAAACAGCAATATCTCTACCTTGTTCTATTGCTCTATGGAGCGCAAAAACGCTGTCTTTGCCACCGCTGAATAAAACTGCAACTTTCATAAAAACACCCTCTTTAGCGGGAAATTGTAGTCTCAATTAAACAATATAAACTTTTGGGAAAAACCGAATTCTTTTAAAATACTTATTTTGACTTTAAATTAGCAGAATCTTCGAATGCCCTAACAAAATCTAGGGACATAAGAACTGCTGTTAACTGGCGGAATCAGTTGCGTCGGTAGTCTAGTCTGGTAGGACTCTGGCCTTCCATATCGTGAAAAGAAATTTTCGCGGAATTCTGGAGAAAGCCAGCGACGTGGGTTCAAATCCCGCCCGACGCATTTCTATAATCTTGCCATTGCAAAGTATATGGCTGCGATAGCAGCAATTGCAAAAGCTATCTTAAATTTAAGCAAAAGCGGCACCAATATTAAGAAAAATAATGCTATAGTGCGACCTGAACAATAAGATAAATCTCTAAAACTCATAAATTCTGTTCTAGTACCTGGTTTTAAATTATCACAAAAGAATGTGAACATTGGTATTGCGATCCCTGTCCAACCCACACCTATGAAAAAAGACATGCCATATATTGCAAATGGGTTTGTAATAAAAATCAAACCAATAAAAACCAGTGATAGTATTATTGCGCTAGCTCTCATAATTGCTTTTTTGCCGAATTTATCAGTTGCCCTGCCCAATAAAATTGCGCAAATAGCTATTCCCAAACTCATCAGAGATACTGCTGCGCCAGTAATTGAAAAGTTCTGACTGAGTGTGAATATATAAATAGGAAACATTACAAATACAGGCACCATTACAAAACCTTGGACAAAGAAATCATCAAACCAATGTAAATTTTTTTTGCTAAATATTTGTTTCCATTTGTATTTCATGTGGCTTTTATATTCGTAACTTAAAAAAAGTGGGGCAACAGAAACTAAAAGTAAAACTGCTGCAATTAAAAATAAAAGACTAAATCCAAATGAAGCTATCATAACTCCACCAATAAAAGGCGCTGTTACAGCTGCAACTTTTGGTAAAGCTGTAAATAAACCTGTTTCAGTTCCTCTGCGTCCTTTATTACTTGATTTGGTAAAATGTGAATTCATCGGAACCCAATATATAATTGCTCCTATGGCGCCGACAATTGCAATCGGATACAATGGTAAATTTATTTCTCCTATGCTACGCAAAAGTAAAAGATAAACAATAGTAAGGCCAGGACCTATTGCAATTGTATGTTTCAGGCCAGCTTTTGAAGATATAACTGATACAATTGGAGCAAAAATCGCCATTGTTAAATAAAAAATAGCTAAATAAAATAGGGCTTGATTAAGTTCATATCCAAGATTTAATAAATACATTGGAATAAAAACCGAAACTAATGATAAAGAAAATGCTCTCATGATTGTTGCAGCATATATTTCTTTAAGTTCTTTTTTTATTTTAGTCAGTGACAATTTATGCAATAATAAATTATAGGGCATATTTTTATGTAGGGGATAGTATTTTTAAAGCCTTTTTACTAAAATTTATCATGACAAAAATAATATTTGTGGCGCATGCTGATGATGGTGTGCTTGGATGCGGCGGAACAATTGCAAAACTTATCAGGCAAAAAGAAAAAGTAATTGTTGTTGTACTTTTTTCTGAAGAAAATAATCATACTCTGCTAGATACTTCTATTTTAAAAGAGCGGAAAACAAAAGAAGCAAAACGCGCATTTGGATTGCTTGGATGCAATAATATTATTTTTTTAGGTTTAAAAGAACTAAAAATAAAAAAGCAAATTAAAAACTCTAAAGTCATCAATAAAATTGAAAAAATTTTAGAGAAATATAAACCATATACTATTTTTACACATGCTCCTGATGATCCTCATCCTGCGCATAGAATAGTTACTGAATTAATTAAAAAAATGCTTATAAAATCAAAGCAAAAAATTGAAATATATACATTTACAATATCAACTCCGTTCAGGCTAATTAAACGAAACAGGCCTAAACTATATATTGACATTAGCAAAACTTACAAATTAAAAAATAAAGCATTGGAGATGTTTAAGAGTCAAAGAAGTTTTATGCTTTATTATAAGAGTATAGTATGGCTGCGTAATTGGTTGGGCGGATTTAAAGCTGGCAGCAAATATGCTGAAGTTTTTACAAAAGATAAGTAGTTTTTTAAATGAAATATGTGGTTTTTTATTGCTCCTGTAGCTCAGTCACAGCTGAAAGGTCAGCTGGCACCCTGTGCACATTCCTTTGAAATGTACAGCGGTTTTGCCGAACACGACCTTTGGTTGCTGAATTGGATAGAGCACTTCCCTCCTAGAACTAAAAAGTTAGAGAAAGGAAGGAGTCGTGGGTTCAAAGGTCGGGCGCTTCCGACAGCTTATGAAGCGTTGACTTGAAAGTCCCATCAGGAGCACTATCTTGTAAAAGAAATATCTTTGCCAGATACTAAAGCATCTAAAACTTGTCTGCCGAGTTTTGATTTTTTGTAGATTCTTGCTGTGCCTTTCCGGTTTACAGACAAAGTTTTGATTGGTTTATTATTTATTTGTAAATTAACTGATCTTACGCGGTCTTTAAAATAAAAATTAATGAATTTTTTTGTTTCTTTTATTCTATAGGGAATACTCATTTGTGTGCGCCCTCTTCTGCGTTTTTTAATTGGCACAACAACTGTGTGTTCGCCATAAGAATAAATTTCATATTCGAGTTGACCAGTTTCAAAATCATTAACTTCAACTATTGGTCTTGCTAAATCAGCTTCTGTCATTCCTGTTGGAACTTTTACTCTCATGCTAAGTTCCAGAACTTTATCAACTTCTCCTTTGTCAATAAAGACAACAGTGTCAATAATTTGTGGAATCATTCCAAGTTCAACTCTGCCAACAAATCTTTGCACAGCATCAATTGGATTTGTTGCATGAATTACACCAGCTAAACCAATACCTGCGAGGCGTAAATCAGCGTAAAGCTTGAAATCATGTGTTGTTCGCATCTCATCAAACATCGTATAATCTGGACGCGTAAGCAAAAGAACATTGTGTATGCTTTGCCGGGAGCCAAAATCTTTTGAGTATTGAGTAATTTTATCAGGCACTTGCAAGTCTCTTGGAGATTCAATTGTTTTGATTATTTTATCTTCTTTAGCATAAAATTTTGCCAGAGCAGCTGTAAAAGTTGTCTTACCAGAACCAGGCGCGCCTGATACTAAAATTCCTGTTGCACTGGTTTTTAATCTTTGTTTTAATTTATTAGAAAGATTATAATCTTTAAGTTCCAAAGTAGCTACTGGTCGCACAGCAGTAATTTCCCAACCATCTGAAAATGGTGGTTTGCAAATAACTATTCTAAAATTTTTAAACTGAACAATATTTATTCCTGGACTAGAGATCTCAATAAAAGCGCCTTGTGTAAGTTTTGTTTTTTCAATTATGTCTGCAGCAAAAACTTTTACATCATGTGCGCTAAGTTTTGTTTTTCTAAGTAATTTAAACTGCCATTTACCTGGTTTTCCTTGTTTTGCAAGAGGTATTGAATCTTCTTTCAGATGCACAGACATTGTATTTGGAGTAAAAAATTTTTCAATGTCTAGAGCTTTAATTTTTTTTGCTGAAACAGGTAGTATAAGAATTGTTTTAATGCCCATTGCTTCGGCAACTAAAGATTGTACGCGATCTGCAGTAATCAAAACTGCGCGTTTGTCATATGCTATACTACGAATCATATCATCAATTGCGCCCGCATGTGCGCGTTTAATATGCCATTCTTTTGGTCGTTCACCTTCATAATCTAAATGAATTTTCTTTTTCTTTGCAAGCTCTCTAAGCGATGTTATTTCTTCCAAACCAATAAAACCTTCAGATTGATTTTGATTTGCTTGGTTTTCTAATTCTGCAAGAACTGCACGCGGAATAATGATTTTGCCTGCAATTTTTTTCTTTTTAACTAAATCAGAAACTTTGCGTTCAATAACTATAGATGTATCTACTACATATGTTTTTCTTGATAATTTGGTGGCTTTTTTCTTTTTTTTCATATTTGCTTTTGTTTTTCTAATCGCACCCAATTAATAAATGCTTTGACTCGTTTATGAGCTTTTTCTATATCTAATTTATTTACGTGGCGCCTTGTAGACATTTTCCAAAGCTCTAAGAAATATGCTGAGAATTCTTTTTCTTGTTCTGATGAAGATTTTTCTAATTGTTTTTGTATTAACATAGGACTTACTTTGCTATGGCTATCTAAATCAAAATGTTCTGCAACAGCTAAATTAGCTGCTTTTAAAATATGATTTAAAATTGCTGGCAAATAATCTTCAGCATTTGCTCTGCATAAAAGAAAATCTGCTAATTTTAATTTCTCATTTGCTTTGTCTAATTTACTCATTTTTAATCACTGCTTTAATATCATTTACAAATTTTCTAGTAACACTAGAATATCTTTTTACTGAGTTCAAATCTAATGTGGCTGTATCATAATCGTGAGACGTCAATATATATTTATTGCCGCGTCTGAATCGCATTGTGCCGTTTTTGTCGTATTTATAAACTTCTAATAATTTGCCAAGTAATCTGTAATACTTAGGATCAAATTTGTATTTTTCTTCTAATTTTTGCCTGTAAATGCTGATTTCCATGGCAAAATTTTTTGGATATGCTTCTATTTGTTTGTAATATCTTTCATATTCTAGCAAAGATTGTAATGCTGCTCTGCTAGCAGTTATTATGTGCCCTGCTATAGCTAGCAAGAACTTTGTTTCTTTAATCATTGGATAAGTCATATAAAGAAGATGATCTGCAACTTCGATTTCTTTTTTTGCTATCTGCATAAGTTGCTCATGTTTGGTGTCTAACCTCGCTACCATAGTTTATTTTAAGTAGTAATCTTATTTAATTTTTTAGGTAAGAAACTTTATATGTCCGTCGCTGCAATGCCTCAGTATATCCGCAACCGCGGTGAAGGTAAGCGCATTCCCCAATTCGAACGAAGTTCGAATGGGCCCCATCGAAACTATGTTTGATTAGGGCTTTGGACTGCACTGCACGGGATGCCGGCTTTGCCGAGATCGCATCTCGTGTCGCAACGGCGAAACGTTGCTTCGGTAGCATAGTCTGGTAATGCGTCTGCCTCGTAAGCAGAAGATCGAGAGTTCAAATCTCTCCCGGGGCTTTAATATGAAACCATTTGATATACATGTGCATTTTGAGGCATTTAAGCCAAAACAAGTAGATGGGCTTATTGCAGATGCTAAAAAAGTTTTATCTGGAGCAATAAATCCAGGCACATATCCAAAAGCAAATAGGGTAGTTCTAAAACTAGCTAGAAAATATAAAGATTTTATTTGGCCTGCATTAGCTGTTCATCCAATTTATCTGCCTAAAATGACTGATGAACAGATAGAACAAGAACTTGATTTTATTTCAAAGCAAAACATTGTTGCGATTGGTGAAGCTGGTCTGGATTATTTTTGGCTGAAAAAAGTTATTAAGAAAAATGTTGATGAAGAAAAAAAGCGGCAAATTAAGTTTTTCAAAAAGCAAATTAAATTAGCAGATAAAATGAATATTCCTATTATTATTCATTCGCGCTGGTCAATTGCTCGCGTTATAAAAATTCTAAAAGAAATGCGTCCTAAAAAAGCTGTGCTACATGGTTTTAGTGGGAATCTAGAACAAGCAAAAGACATGATTGATTTGGGATATATGCTATCTAATGGTCCGCGAGTTAGGGAATTTTTTAAGGATTTGCCTCTGAACAAAATTTTATTAGAAACTGATGCGCCATACATGAAAGTTAATGATAGAAATGCTGCTCCAAAAGATATTCTTTTGGCTGTGAAAAAATTAGCAGAGCTAAAAAATATTTCAGAGGAAAAAGTAATTAAACAGACAAACAAAAATGTGAAAAAATATTTTGAGATTTAACTAACGTAAGAAGCAGTTTCTTTTTTCTTTTTAACTTTTTTTGCTTTTTGTGTTTGTGCAAGGATGTTTTTTAATTTTTCCTCAAATTTATCTGCTTTTTTTAGCAATGGTTTAGGATCTATCTTCAAACCCAAATACTTATCTAAAATTTTAATTATTTTTGCAGCTGCTCTGCTATCTGGCAATTTAGAATGTGTCTCTGCAAAAATAAAGGTTGATTTAACTTCTTTAGGTAGCTTTAAAATTAGAGCGCCTGAAATACCTAAAATTATTCCTTCTTCTAAAGGATTTAAATCAGCTTTTTCAAGTTTCTTTTTATTTGAAGATGCGTTAGTATAATAATAAGCTTCAGGTTCTTCTCTCTCTACTGATGAAGCTATGCCTTCCACGCTAATTAATTCTTTTGCATCTAATTTTTTGTAAAGAGAAGCTATTGCCTTTACTGTCTCCCATTCCATATCTTTTATTCCAGTTAAAGCTTGTAAAACAACAATATTGTGTTTTTTGTTGTAAAAAATCTCTAATGGTTGTACAACCTTACTATCATGTATAATTGCAACTGGATTAATATCCTCAGATGTAATCTTTCCAATTGATTTGAATTTAAGGTGGTCTAATAAATATTCTGTGGCTATAGTTGCTACAAATCCAAAGCCTGGAAAACCTTCAATTATAATTGGATTTTTTGGTGTTTCAGTAAGTTCAACTTTCATTTGGCCTCTCCCTAAGTTAAATAGCATAGAATTGCTTTATTTAAATAGATTCCCCTTATAAAAAGCACTTAAAAAAGATAAATCGCAACCTTTAAAAAGGGAAATTATGACTTTAAGGTAGTGATTCTGGAAGACTACATTAGTAGTCGCAGCAAAGCTTTGCTTTGTTGTGCCCTCCTTCCAGTTCTCACACCTCCTAATTCGGGTTTTATACTCGAATATCGAGCCTTGAGTTTACTCAAGGTTCATTATAAACTGGCGCAGAAACCTTTGAAACTGCGCCATAAATACTTAAAGGATGGAAAATGGGAAAGGAATACGACTTTAATGAAGCTTTTGCAGAAGCATATACAGAACTGATAGGCCCTAAAACTCATAAACGGTCTACTGAAGCACAAATATTATACATAAAAGGTGTAAAAGGTCTAGAGCAATATATTGCGCAAAAGAGATTACAAAACCCTGAAATAGCAGATTTCACAGAAAGCGGCATGAAATTAAAAAAGTTACTTCATGATATAACTAATCTCGTGTCTAGACTTAACTAATTTTTATTTTTAATTTTTATTTTTAATAAAGCTTATAAACCCTTAAAATTCACAAATTATTGTCAGCGGTCAAAGCACCGAGGTAATACCTGATCTCATTTCGAACTCAGAAGTTAAGCTCGGTTACGTTTTGGTGTGTACTTCGTCATACGCGGGAAAGCCAAAAAGCTGCTGACATTATAATCTTCCACGATTATGAAGCGGTTCTCACTTCCCAAATCAAATGAAATTCGATTGGGTGTTCGAAAGTCTAAGCAACAGCCCAAAGTATATTCAACCAAGTTGAATATGCTAGCTCTAGTCCTGAGCGCAGGACAGCTGCTGACATTATACTTATATATTCTTAAATTCTTAGATGATTATGGCTCGTAGAACTAAACCTGACTGGCAACAGGAAATTGCTAAGGAGCGAATAAGCATATTATTTAAGGAAGCTCTAAAGCAAGCAAAAGCTGGCAACTTGGATAGAGCAAATAGATATGTTTTCTTGGCTCGCAAGTTAAGTATGAAATATCAAGTTCAGATTCCTAAGGCTTTGCGGCGCAAGTTCTGCCATAAATGCTATCATTATTTATTGCCTGGCAAAACAGTTAAAGTGCGAACAAATCCTAAAACGCGCGCTGTGGAAATGCAATGCTTGGATTGCAAGCATATTAATCGCTATCCCTACTCAAAAACTAAGAGGTCCAAATAACTAAATTTTTCTCTTTTGCGTGTGTTTCTAAGCAGTCAAATAAGAAAGAGTGCTTCGTGTCTGGCTCGTACGGATATGATTCTGCGTAGCCGCTTGAAACCATTTCTGCATTTACAAATAAATCATCTGTATAAAGATAATATAAATAGCGGCCATATTTGCCTGTCTCAGAAACATCTTGTTCAAGATATAAAGTTTTGTTTAAAGTTAGGCTTCCAAGATAATCGCCAGCTTCTGAGTAATATTCATAACTTTTTTCTGGTGTATCAATTCCAATCAAACGAACTTTTTTTCCATTTGTTAAAACAAGTGTATCACCATCAACAATACGCTGAACTTGTGCAGTTGGATAATCTTGCGCGTCTGCAATTAATTGTGGTATTTCAGCAACTGCATCTTTACAAGTTTGCGGCTCTTCTGAAACACAGCCACTTGCTAAAATTAAAAATATGATTAGAATCAGAATTATTTTTCTTTTCATAAGCTTTAATAGGAGTTTTTGCAATTAAAAGTTTATGATACTTAAGGTAAAAGTTAAGGCAAATGCTAGCAAA
>WJKY01000041.1 GCA_014728835.1 Candidatus Woesearchaeota archaeon
AAAGGATATAACACTAGTGATTTAGTGCTGGATAATGTTAGACTAAGTTACAACACAAATGATTATTTTAATGATGTATCAGTTGTTGGTTATACAATGCTAGCAGAAGATTCACCAGTTGGTACATTTGCACATGAATTCGGACATACACTAGGCTTACCAGATCTTTATAACACTAACACCGGAGCTTCAAAAATAGGTGATTGGGGAATAATGGATCACGGAGCTTGGAATGGAATTCCACAAGGTTCATCACCTGCACACTTTTGCGCATGGTCAAAATATTATCTTGGTTGGATTAATCCAACTGTAATTAATTCAGGACTTAGTAATATAAGTGTAAATCAGGTGGAAAGAAATTCAGATGTTTACATGTTACTTGATAGTGGATATTCAGCTGGGGAAGTTCCTGACAGCGAAGGCTCAGAATATTTCTTAGTTGAAAACAGACAAAAAATCGGATTTGATGCTTACTTGCCTGGTGATGGTTTATTGATTTGGCATATAGATGATTCAGCTGGCGCTGTTTCTTCTAATAATGTTAATAATGGCAATCCAAGAAGAGTTGACTTGGAATCTGCAGATAATACAGACCCAAGTTCAAACCAAGGCGACACAGGAGATCCATGGGAAGCAAATGCCGAGTTTAATTCTACATCTGCTCCAAACAGTGCATTGTATAGCGGAAGCAAAAGTAATGTAACAGTAAGAGAAATCAGTATTTCTGGAACAACAATGTGGACTGTAATGGGTTTTGAAGGTTCAAGTGCAGATTTACAGCCAATAAATATTTCAGTTCCATCTCCATTGCACTATGGTGCCTTAGATAACATTAATTTGACTATTAGTAATACAGAAGATACAAATGCAACTAATGTTTTAGTTAATTTGTATATTAATGGAACATTTGACAGCAATCAAACTATTTCAAATATTGCTGGCAACTCAGAAGAAATAGTTAGTTTCCAACCAAATTTAATTTATGGAACGTATGATATTGTTTTTATAGTTGATCCACAAGATTTTATTTTTGAAACCAATGAAACAAATAATAATTTAAGTAAAACAATTACTATAAATCACACAGCTCCGAATGTATTAGTTACATACCCAAATGCTTCAGTAACTGTAATTGGTGATATTACAATAACAGCTGAAGTTACAGATGCAGATTCAGATGCACAAATTATTTGGTTCTTTTACACAGATAATTATAATGAAAATTGCACATGGAATTTAATAGGTAATTCAACTTTTGCAGTAAATAATATTTATAATATAACTTGGAATACAACAACTGTTTCAGATGGAAATACATATAGAATAAAAGTAAATGCAACAGACAATACATCTAAAACTGCTTTTGATGTGTCTGATTCTGATTTCAAAATTAATAATATTAATGACGCTCCGGAAATAAATCTTACATCTCCATTAGGAGGTGAAAATTGGTCCAACACACAAATTATTACTTGGTCAGCTTCAGATTCAGACCAAGATGAATTAACAATTGCACTTTATTATACAACTGATTCAAATTGGATATCTATGTCATCTAATGAAACAAATGATAATGAATGTAATTGGAATGTAAGTAATCTTTCAGATGGAGATACGTACAAAGTTAAAATTACTGCTTATGACGGTAATTTAATTGCAAACAGCACATCAAATGAGTTTACAATTGATAATACGGAGCCATCTGTAAGTTTAAATATTCCAGATACATCAATTACAACTTCAGATGAAATTAATATTACTTGCACTGCAAGTGATTCAGAGTCAGGAATCAAAAACATTACCATAGATGCTACAGACAATGAAAATGATAATCCAGTTATTTGTTTAATTTCTAATTGTTCAGTTGTATATGAACCAGATTCAGAAGGAGATAAAAAAATTACCTGTACAGCAAGTGATTTTGCAGGAAATTCTCATTCAACATCTAGCAATCTGACATCTACTACTACTTCTAATGGTGATGATGGCGGCGATGAAGAAGGAGATGAAAGCTCAGGCGAATTTGGTATGGCTGGTGAATTAGGCGGAAGCTGGAACTCAAAATCTTTTGCTGAGTTAACACCAGGAACTAAAGTAACATGGAGTGTTCCAGCATCAGCAGGTCTGGATCTTTCATCTGTTGAATTAACTAGTAAAAAAGCAGCTACAAATGTTAGAATCAAAGCAAAAAAATTAGATTCAAAACCAGAGTTTGCAACAACAAACCCAGCTGGAAAAGTAAGACAATATTTTCAAATGAATACAGATAATTTACCTACGTCTGATATTTCATTAATAACTATGAAATTTAAAATACCAAAATCTTGGTTCACTGCAAATAATTTAGATGAAGATTCATTTTCAATTAGAAGGTGGAGTGGAAAAGGTTGGTCAAAAATAAGTACAACAAAAAGTAATTCTGATGCAACGTATGTTAATTATAAACTTAATACCAAACAATTTTCTTATTTTGCACTAACTGCTTTAGGAAAAGAAGGTGAAGCAGCAAATAAAACAAACGAATCTGGAAAATTAGGTCCTGGTAAAGATGAACCTTTCTCAAAAGAAACAACAGCAGCAGCAGCATTTGGATTTAAAGATATATTTAATAGTGAAACATTAGGTCTAAATAATCTTTATTGGGTTGTTATTTTTATAGGAATTGTTTGCATGTTTGTATTTTTATTATTTGGAGTAAATATACAGAAAAAGAAAAAAGCAAGGGTACAAAAAATTCTAAATACAAGTAGATGGAAAGAACATTTAAGATTTAAATAACACACAATCAAAATAAAGAAAAAAATTATTCTGTTGCTCCAAGAGCAACAACAATTAAACCAATAAGTATTACTATAACACCCATAACTCCTTTTAATACATATAGGAATTCAGGCCACCATAGCCAGACTAAAAATAAACCGGCAAGTATAATTAAAATTCCGATGATTATTTTAGCTGCTTTGGCTACTGCAGCACCCCAATCAGTTTCTTTTTTCTTAGGCATCTTTAACCTCCTGAACTATTCAATAATTACTAACGGATAATCAATAAATATAAACTTTTCTATGCTCTTTCAAACACTCACGTTAATGGTAAAGTTTTTAAAGCCGTGCAAACAGCTGTTTTTAATTAACCTAATGTCTCTGAATGAGCAGCGCTAAAAACGCTTTGCATTTTTGCTGGCTCACTGCGTGAGGAAAGGTGAAAATAGGAATGCACAAAATCAAAGATTTTGCTAGCCCGTTTCGCAAGACATAGGTGAAAAAGCAAAATGGGATATTATAAATATCTGAAAAAATTGTGGAAAAAACCTAAAGAGAATTTTAACAAACTTTTAGGTGGCACTGCTTGGAGAGATAAGTTAGCTGAATTTAGAAAACAGCCAGCTATGTTGCGC
>WJKY01000003.1 GCA_014728835.1 Candidatus Woesearchaeota archaeon
ATGTTGTTGAAGGATCAGAATATGTTAATAATGTTGAAATAGGACGAACAACCATTTTAAAATAGTTTGACTTTTCTGAAAAGTTTTTAGATACTTCCTCAATAGCTTTATAAATTCCTTCATAATCAGTTAGATTTTCTACTACAATAGTATCGTCTCTTTCTTCATCTAAAGCCATTGATTTTGAATAAGCGTCAATAAATTTTAGTAAACCTTTTTCAGAATATTTTTCTATATCTTCGTCTATATATTTTAATTCTTTGATAATATCTACTGGAGAACACTCTGTAGTTAAAATAAGTGCAGGTATATCTTTTTCTAAACCTTCAAGTACAAATAAATTAGCAAGTGTCTCTTTTCCAATAAATGGCTCCCCCACAATTAATGCATTAGTTCCAAAGGGAAATCCTCCAAACAATAAATCATCAAGCCTTGAATGACCTGTTTTTGCTTTTTCTTCTCCCATAATTACTTTTTAGGTACTAAACTTATTTAAAGATTACTTAAGCTGGTTTTTAAGTTCTTTAAATTTATTTAGATTAGCTGCTGTGCGAGGTTTGCTTGGCAGGAATGGGCAAACAGCTGCACCAGCGCCTTTGGCTGCAATTTCATAAGTTTCTAGTTCTCTTGCAAGTTTTTCTGTTTCATCTTTGTTAAAACCAATTAGCGGAGTCAGAATTGGTATCTCAATTCCGTGGTGAGTTACAGCAATATTATCTAAGGTCTGTGAAGCAACCTGTCCTAGTGAAGAACCAATGCAAATTGCTTTTGCGCCTTGTTTCTCTGCTAGTTTTTCAGCTTCCAAAAGCATCTGGTGTTTGCAAAAGATACAAGTCCATGATAATTTATTTTTTGATTTTAATTTTTTAGTTAGTTTTTCTAACTTTGGTTTCCAGGCAATAACTTTTGGTTTTATTTTATGTCCAGCTGAGAATTTTTGTAATTGTTTTACAAGTTTCAAAAACTTTTGATGTTCGTCTTTTGAGATGCGCAAATGCAGAGGAATTATTTCACAGCCCCTCTTTAACATCATCCAAGCTGCAACAGGAGAATCCATTCCACCAGACATTAAACAAACTATTTTTCCTTGTGTTCCAACTGGTAAGCCGCCAAAACCTTTGGTTGTTTTTGTAAACAAGTAAGTTGTTTTTCCAATTAATTCAATATTAATTGTAATGTCAGGATTATCCAAATCAACGTTTGCTTTGGTTTGCTTTTGCAAATATGCGCCAACTGTTTCATTTATTTCTTGAGAAGTTTGTTTGAAATCTTTTGTCACTCTTTTTGCTCGCACTGCAAAAGATTTATTTTTTGTAAGCTTTGAAAACTTCAAGGCTGCGCTTTGAATTGTTTCTAAATTAGTTTTAATTTTAATTGCTGGCGAAAGAGAAACAATTCCAAAAACTTTTTTCAAAGCGTTAAGTGCTTTTTCTGTTTCATTTGTGTAAATTAAAAATCTTGAATGAGTTTTATTAATTTTGGTGTAAGATATATTCTCACTTTTCAGTTTTGCTCTGATGTTTCTAATTAATTGGGCTTCAAATTTTCGTCTAACTGGAGTCCCTTTTAATAAAATTTCAGCTGATTTTAAAATAATTAATTCTGATTTCATTAGAATAAAAAAGAAAATAAGGGTTTAAAAAATAAACTATAACTGCATGGCGATTAAGAAGCCGATTATAAAACCAATTAAAAGACCTTGAATAAATTCTTTTATTCCGTATTCAATCTCTGCTCTCTCTTCTTTTGCAACAACACTTCGTATTTCTTTTAAAAGATCTTTTTTTCCTTTTCTTTTTTTAGCCATTTTACTTTTTCCTCCCTTTACCTGGTAGGGCTTCTTTTAGTTCTATTTGACCGAATGCTAACATTAATGCTCCCAATCCATAGAATATTGGGAATATCAATAGTTCCTTACCTGAAATCAGAGGCACTTCTGAAAGTAATAACCGGTTAGCTGCAAGAAGAGTACCATAGATTCCAAAGCCAAACCATGTTGCTCCTGCGAACATCAAAAACAACCCAATATGCTCATGAGTTTTTAAATTTGCTTTCATATTAACCCTCCTTAAGGTGTTATATATAATGTAAAAGACTGCCTATTTAAATGTTTTTTAATTTAGGTAGAGTAATTACAATAACGTTTAGCTTTGTCTGTTGGTTTGCAGATAATGGGGCCACCCGGACTTTCAAGTCAACGCTTCATAAGCTGTCGGAAGCGTCTGACATTTGAACCGGGGTCGCCAACTCCCAAAGCTGGAAGGATAATCCAAGCTACCCTATGGCCCCGCATAAATTAAAGTTAATTTTGGCTTTAAAAAACTATCTAAGCTTGATACTGAGAAGTTAACCATGCGCTAAGCCTACATTGCGAGCTTTGCAGATAGTGCGCCGACCGGGACTTTCGAGAGGTTTTTACCGCCGAAGCGAACCTTAAGGTTTTACATATAACCCTCTTTCGAACCCGGGCCTGAAGCATGGCAAGCTTCTATCCTACCAGACTAGACTATCGGCGCATTTATAAGAATTCTTAAATAGCTATTTATAAATGTAACTAAGTGATTATTTTGTTGTAAATAAAGTCTTAATTTCTTTTCCAATGTTTTTAAGTTTGTCATAAACATTGCGTTTTTCTGGCTTTTTAACGTATAATGTAAAACCATTATCATGTATGTCATAGGTTTCAGTTTCATATTCAAGAAAAGCTTCAAAGAATTTTGTTAATTTGTCTAAAGAAATATCTAACTTATTTATCTTAAAAGGAATATGCGCTTCTCTTACTTTTGGTTTTTCAAGAGCTTCAATTAAATCCATTAAAACATTTTCTTGGTTTCCACGTTTCTTTTTTAATCCTAATTTCTCATTATTAATAATATCAGAAAGAATTTCGCATGTGTCTCCTCTTTTACCATATGCGCAATCTACATACAAGGTTTTCCTAATTTCATTTTGCTCTATATAACCATTTACGCTAATGCAACTTGATTTTGGGCAATCGTATCCTTCTATTTCTACTCGCCCAATAAAAATTTCAGTAATATCAGCAGGGTAAATTAAATATCCATCCATACTTAATAATAATAAAAGAAAGTTTTAAGAAATCTGCGTTTCGTTTTACTCTATCTTGGCGCCGATTTCTATATCTTTACCAGGTTGTAAAAGTGAAACTTCTTTGCCTTTAACTGCTGCAAGTATCATACCTTCTGATTTTACGCCGCGCAATTCAACTGGCTCTAAGTTAACCAGAAAAACTACTTTTTTTCCCATTAAGTTGTCTTTTGAAAAAAACGGTTTTAATCCAGCTGCTGTTTGTTTTGTTTCTCCGCCAACATCAACTTTTATTTTGTAAAGTTTATCAGCACTTTTGACGTCTTCTAC
>WJKY01000042.1 GCA_014728835.1 Candidatus Woesearchaeota archaeon
ATACATTCTTGTTCTGCTGGTTTTTGTTGTATCATTCCTTGCTGCTTTAAAAATTCTAGTTGTTCTGGTGATAGTTTTTTCATAAAACCAGGAATTCTCTTTTTTTGCTCTTCTGGAGGTAATTTACTAATTTCTTGTAATTCCTTTAATTGCTCAGGAGTTAATTTTTCTGCCATAGTATCACTATATTCAAAAGGTTTTTAAAATCTAACAAATTTAAAGCTTGTGAAATGGCTGAAGTTATTGTTTATGAGGCTCCAAATTGTCCTTGGTGTGATAAAGTTAAACAATTCCTTAAAGAAAATAAAATAAAATTTAAAGCAATTAATGTAGCTGAAAATCAGAAAGCTGCAAGAGAAATGGTGCAAAAATCAGGACAAATGGGAGTTCCAGTAACAGATATCGATGGAAAAATAATTGTTGGCTTTAACGAGCCAAAGATAAAAAAATTATTAAAAATAAAATGAGCGAAGAAGAATTTAAAAAACAAACTAAAAAATATGCAGATGAAGAATCTGATCTTAAATTAAATCCAAATCAAGCAATTGTTGATGCTATAGTTAAAGGTCTTGCACGAAACAAAGAAAAATACGGATATGCATATTGTCCTTGCAGACCAATAACTGGTGATGAGGAAGAAGATAAAAAAATTATTTGTCCGTGTGTATATCACAAAGATGAAATTAAAAAAGACGGACATTGCCATTGCAGACTTTTTGTAAAAGAGGATTAAATGGAAAAGTGGGTTTTAGATATTAAGAAAAGAGCTCAAACAGGTAAGGCGCCTGTATCTAGTGGGCGCTCAAATAAAATAGGTAAAATTAGTTTTAATGATTTAATTTTTATTCCTGCGCAATTAGCTAAAAAACCAGTGGATTATTTTAAGGAAAAAATTTCTTCAGAAACAATTATTGGAAAATTAAGCAAACATCCATTAAAACTTAAAACTCCAATTTTAATTGCGGCAATGTCTTTTGGTGCGCTTTCTAAAGAAGCTAAAATTGCTTTAGCAAAAGGTGCTGCTATTGCCGGAACAGCAGCAAATACTGGAGAAGGAGGAATGCTCCCTGAAGAACGAAAACAAGCTGATATTTTAATTGCCCAATATTCAACAGGTCGCTTTGGTGTTAATGAGGAATATTTGAAAACTGCTGACGCTATTGAAGTCAAAATCGGACAGGGTGCAAAACCAGGTCAAGGAGGGTTATTGCCTTCTGAAAAAGTTACTAAAGAAGTATCTAAAATCAGAAAAGTTCCTTTAGATAAAGACATTCATTCTCCTGCGTATCATATTGATATTAAAAACATAAAAGACCTTAAGAAAAAAGTTGAATGGCTAAGAAAACTTACTAACGGCAAACCAATTATAATCAAATTAGGTGCTGGAGACATTGAAAAAGATGTTGAGCTAGCTGTTCAGGCAAATCCAGATGCAATTGCAATTGATGGTATGTCTGGTGGAACAGGAGCTGCACCTGAAATAATGTTACATGATTTTGGAACGCCAACATTGTCAGCAGTTGTTAAAGCAAGAAAAACTCTGGATAAATTAAAAGCTAAACAAGAACTTCTTATTGGCGGCGGATTAAACAAAGGTGCTGATGTTGCAAAAGCTCTGGCACTTGGAGCTGATGCTGTTTTTATTGGCTTTCCTATGTTAACTGCAATGGGTTGTGTTTATTGCAAACAATGTTACAAAGGAAAATGTCCTTTAGGTGTTACAACACAAGACTCAGAACTAAGGAAAAAATTCCCGAAAAATGCTGCCGAAGGGGTTGCAAATTATATCAAAGCTTGTACAGAAGAAGTGAAAATGGCTGCTGGTGCTTGCGGACATGACAATATTCACAAACTAAATAAAAAAGATCTGCAAGCATTAAGCAAACTTATTTCTGAAATTGCTAATGTGCCATTAGCTTAATCCCCAATAACTTGAGTTTTAGCAACAATACTTGGAGAAGCTAATGATTCAGATATCTGCATTGAATTGCTTCCTATCATATTAATATTATTTAGTAAATCAAATACATTCCCAGATAACATTACATTTTTTGGTGCAAATTTTACTTCTCCTTTTTCTATCCATAAAGCCATCATTGCTCCTAAACTAAAATTACCTGTTATTGGGTTTATACTGTGTGCATTTAATGGAGAGTATAATAAAAGTCCTTTATCAATTTCAGACACTACATCTTTTACTTTTCCTGGTTTGATTTGGAAATTAGAAACATAAACACTTGGCAAAGAGATATATCCTCGCATTGCATTGCCTGTTGATTTTTTATTTTCTTTTTGAGCCCTTAATAAATCATATAAAAATCCTTTAACTACGCCGTTTTTAACTAATGTTGTTTTTTGCATAGGAACTCCATCGCCATCAAAAACTCCAGAATTTAATCCTTTGTCTAATATACCATTATCAATAATAGTTAATTTTTCATCAAAAATTTTCTTTCCTATTTTATCTGCAAGCATTGATTTACCTTTTTGAATAAAATCAGAATTAAATGCTGTGTATAATCCGTTTTTTAAAATCTGTTGCAGCGCCAATGGATGAAACACAACATCATATTTGTCAGTTTTTATTTTTCCTTTTTTAGACATTTGTTTTGCTATGTTCATGGCTTTTTTTGTAATAGAAAGTAAAACATCATCATAATTTCTACTGCTTTTTTCCCAGTCTGCTTCAACTCCTTTATAATTTACTGACGATGAGTTTGAAAAATAAGTTGTCTTTTCATGTAAATCCAAACCTTCAGAATTTAGATAAGTAATACTGCTTTCTGAAAGACCTAATCCGCTTTGTGTTAAAATTGCTTTGTTTTTCTTTGCAAAAGAAATAGCTTTTTCAGCAGAATCTATTAATTCTTTATTATTAATCTCTGGAATTTTTTTATCAAAAAGTCCTTTTGGTTTGCTATATTTAGAATAAGATTTTAATTTTACTTTTTGATTTGAATATTTAGCTAATTTTATTGCTTTTTTTACAGTTTCTATTAATTTTTTTGAATTGGTGGTGTACGCAAAACCAATTTTTCCTTTTACTATTGCTCTAATTCCTGTGCCAACAAGTAAGTTAGATTCAAAATTTTTGATTTTATTATTTTTTATAATAATATTACGTGATTTACTTTTTCCATGATAAATCTCTAACTGGTTATATCCTTTTACTTCAAATGCTTTTTTCAAATTCATTCCTCGCCCCCAACATAAAGATCTTTAACTAAAATATGTGTGCCGCCGTCTGTTACTGGAACTCTTTGTCCATTTTTTCCGCACCAACCAATTGAAAAATCTCTTTTTCCTTTTTGTATAGCAGATATTTTTTTCAGCATTTCTAATGTTTTTCCACCAAAAGTACACCCTTTTAATAATTCTTTTACTTCTCCGCCTTTAACTCTAAAACAATGATCTGATGCAAAAGTAAATGTGCCTTCAAGTGTTCCTACTTGTCCAGCTTTAAAACCAACCAAATAATAACCATCTTTTAATTGCTCAACTAATTCATTAAATGAATATTTTCCTGACTCAAAACTTGTATTTGACATCCTCACTATAGGTAAAAATGAAAAGTCCTGGGCGCGCGCATTTCCAGTTAACTTTGTATTCATTTTAGATGCTGTTTCCCTGGAATGTAAAAATGATTTTAAGATTCCGTTTTTAATTATCTCAGTTTTTCTTCCAAGCACACCTTCATTATCATATTTATAAGAACCCCACTTATCAGTTGGTATTGTAGAATCATCAGAAATGTTTACACAGGTTGATGCTATTTTTTTATTTATTTTTCCTTTTAATATTGAGCTATTTTGTAAAACTAAATCTGCTTCTGCAGCATGACCAAGTGCTTCATGTGCAAAAACACCTGTACTTTCAGGATCAAGTATAGCATTAAACTTGCCTGCCGGTGGTTTTTTTGCGCTTAGTAAGTCAACAGCTAATTGCGCTTTTTTCCTTAGTTCATCTTCGTAATTTTTATACACAGAAAAACTTTTTGCGCCGCGCCTAAAAACAGTTTGCTCTAATTTTCCTTTGTCTTTGGCTGTCAAAAAAACATAGGTAATTGTTCTTCCGCCTTTATGTTGAATTTCAGAATCTTCTGTATTTGCAAAAACATGATTCC
This sequence comes from Candidatus Woesearchaeota archaeon, assembly GCA_014728835.1. Classification (GTDB taxonomy): domain Archaea; phylum Nanobdellota; class Nanobdellia; order UBA10117; family WJKY01; genus WJKY01. The sequence continues at coordinate 4,124 of WJKY01000042.1, forward strand.
CAAGTACATTTCCTAATTTAACTTGGATTGATTTAAGTAAAGGGCTTATTTTTGCTGTTTTTTCGATTTCTTTTACAAATTCTGCGTCATTATCTATTGAACGATCGGCAATTGATTTTCTTCCTGAATTAATTATTTTTTCTTTTACTGTTTTGGTTTTCTTAAGCTGAATTTTTGAATTATTTGGATTTGCTTTTGCTAAATTAAATGCTTGCTCAATTGCATGTTCTGGGTCAGCTTCATTTGTTGAATAAAATCCAAGCTTTCCTTTATGAATAACTCTTATACCCATCCCAAAAC
>WJKY01000043.1 GCA_014728835.1 Candidatus Woesearchaeota archaeon
AAATAACTGAAATTAAAGATGCAGAAAAAATATATCCAACATTACATGATATGTTAATAGTTATAAACAAAGATAAAAAAATTCAGTTGGTAAATGCAGAACTACAAAAAAACTTGGGTTATAATAAAAAACAATTGATGGGGCAAGAAGTAGATATTCTATTTGATTCAGATAAAAACAGTGAAAATATTTTTAATTTTGAAAAAATAAAAAATTTAGAAACACAAATGATTACAAAAAACAAAGAAAAAATACCTGTTCAAATATCAACAAAGAGATTAATTGATAGAAATGATGAACAAAATGGATTAATTATTGTTGTAAGAGATATAACTGAAATAAAAACATCAGAACAAAAACTTAAAAGATATGTTGAAAAACTTGAAAAAAATGAACTAGCAATGATTAGTATGCTTGAGGATCTTAAAATTTCAGAGAAAAACATAAACAATCTTAATAAAAATTTAGAACAAAAAGTAAAAGAACGCTCTAATGAAATCGAAAAACTCTTAAAACAAAAAGATGAGTTTATCGACCAACTCAGCCATGATCTTAAAAACCCTTTAACACCATTGACCACGTTGCTACCAATTATCAAAAAGAAGACGCAGGATGAAGAAGTATCTGAACTAGTTGATGTAGCAATCAGAAACACTAAATACATTAAGAATCTTGTAAAAAATACGCTTCATCTAGCTCGCCTAAATTCACCTAATACAAAATTGAACTATGAGGAATTTAATCTTTTAGAAAAAATCCAGGATATAATTAAGAAAAATAAATTGGCTCTTGAAAAAAATAGAATAGTACTTGATCTTGATTTTTCTCAAAATTTGAATATCGAGGCAGATAAACTTAAAATCGAAGAGCTTATTAATAATTTAATTAGTAATTCTATAAAATATTCTCCAAAAAAGAGCATTATCAGAATTAAAGCAGAGGATGAAGATGATTTTGTGAAGATATCAATTTCTGATGAAGGTGTTGGTATGACAGAAGAACAAATCAATCATATTTTTGATGAGTTTTATAAAATAGATGAATCAAGATCTGATTATTTTAGCACCGGTCTTGGTCTTACAATATGTAAAAGAATTGTAGAGCATCATGGTGGAAATATATGGGCAGATAGTATGGGTCCTGGTAAAGGAAGTACTTTTAATTTCACTCTTAAAAAATCACAAGAAAGATCTTAAAATTAAATACATGTGGATTAAATGAAAAAAAGAAAACAAAGAAAAACAATAATGGTAGTAGATGACGAATCAGATGTAACCTTTGCGGTTAAATATGGTTTAGAGGATTTGAATCCAAAACTCAATGTTATAGAGGCAAATAGTGGGAGGAGATGTATAAATCTACTAAGAAACGGAATTAATCCTGATCTTATACTTCTTGACATTATGATGCCAAGAGTGTGTGGATGGAAAACATTTGATAAAATAAAGGAAAATTCTTCATGGGATAAAATACCAATTGTTTTTTTGACCTGTAGAAATGATGAATATACAATAAATAGAGGTAATAAATTGGGTGAAGGTTATATTACAAAACCTTTTGAAATCGATTTTTTAAATGAAAAAATAACAAAAATATTAAAACAAAAGAGAGGAGATGGTTCTATTGAAAGATGAACCAGATATAATAAAAAAATTAAGAAATGAAGAAGAAAAAGGGTTGCTAAAAAATGATTCAACTTTAATTTATGAGGATACTGAAGAAGAAAAAGGTGATCAGAGCAATATCATTTCCCAGAGTTTTAAAAAGCCTCAACAAGATATTGATAATATTGAAAAAACAAAAGATAATCGTATTGATTTTAACAAATTGATCAATGTATTGCCCGATCCTGTTATAATTGTTGACTCCAAAGGAAAAATTTTAGATATGAACAAAAAACTAACTGAAACTCTTGGTTACACATATGAAGAATATATCGGAAAAAATGTTTTCAAAACAGACCTTGCTTCTAAAAAAACAAAAGCAATTTTGATAAAAAATCTAGTTAAAAGAATGGCCGGTGTAAAACTTAAACCTTATGAAATTGAATTAACCGCAAAAAATAAAAATAAAATTCCTTTTGAAATTAACGCAACAAAAATTGATTATTTTGGAACCACTGGAGATCTTATTGTTTTTAGAGAAACTTCTGAAATTAAAAAAAGAGAAAAGGAATCAGAAAACATACTTAATGCTGCAGCTGATGGAATTAGGATAATTGATAGGAATTTTAAGATAAAAAAAGTAAATGAAACATTTGCAGAAATGACAGGTGTTTCCTCTGATAAACAAATAGGTGCAACATGTAGAGATATTTTTAGATCAAAATATTGTAAAACAAAGGATTGCTCCCTTGTAAAATGTCTCAAGAATAATAAGCCCTATCAAAGAGAGCAGATAATGACTTGTAAAGACGGCAGTAAAATCCCTGTTCTTTTAAAAGTAACTCCCTTAAAAGATGAACAAGGAAATATCACTGGAATAATTGAAGATTATAGAGATATTTCATCAGTTAAAAAAACAGAACAAAAAGTTGTAGAAAATGAGAAAAAATTCAGACAATTCTTTGAAAACTCTCCTGATTATTGTTATATGGTTGGATTAGAAGGAAAAATAATTGATATTAATAAGTCTGCAATAGAAATTTTAAACATTAAAAATAAAGAAGAGGCAATAGGAAAACAAATAATTCCATTAGTTTACAATGATGAAGAAAAAGCAAAACAACTTGTTAAAAAATGGAAAAAAGAAGGTTTTCTTGAAAATGAAGAAATAAAAATTAAATCTAAAGATGGAATAAGGACAGTTTTATTAAGCGTAGATAATGTAGAGGATAAAAATGGAAAAGTTTTGTATTCAGTTTTAATGCAAAAAGATTTAACCAATCTTTTAAAAACAGAAAAAGAACTTAAAAATAAAGTCGATGAGCTTGAAAGATACAAAAAACTAACTGTTGGCCGAGAACTAAAAATGATTGAACTTAAAAATCAAATGAAAGAACTTGAACAGAAATGCGCGGAGGAAAAAAAGATTGGCTGATTTAATAG
>WJKY01000088.1 GCA_014728835.1 Candidatus Woesearchaeota archaeon
ACAGGGAATACGGAATAATAGGTACTGGCATTGCATCTTTCGCTCCGATGTTCATTTTCAAGCTTATGGCAGGTGAACAGGAAACCCAGCCATATGCATTCTTTGCGCTTGCGTTCTTCTATGCGATGTATGCTCTAATGCTTCTGAAGAGAGAAAATAAGTACGCAGTTATTTCAGGAATTGCGTTCTTCGCGGTTGCACTTGGTTCGTCTTCCGAAGTCCTGGCAACCGGAACCCTGATAATTTTCTCTATAATCTACGGGCTTGTACTTTATCTGAAAGAAGAAGATAAAACTAAATTAGTGGAAATGGTTAAGCTTAATGCAATAGTTTTTGTTATTGGGATATTGTTAGGTAGTGCTATTCTGAAAGGATTCTTTTACAACGGGACATTTAACTTCCAAAGTCTCATTCCTGCAGCGATAATTCTTGTATTCTATGGAGTACTCGCAGTAATAAAGGAAAAATTCGGCCAGTATTCACCTAAACTGGTGGTATCAGTTCTGGTAGTTCTGGGGCTTCTGTTTGTGCTCTCACCGCTGGGCGATCCTCTGAAGGGAATAGGAAGGTCGGGATTCGGGCTTGCGCAGTATACAAGTTCGCTTTACAGGACGATTGCAGAACAGGGAACTGCCGGAAGTTTCCTTTACGGCAATATGGGCTTTGTTGCAGCACCTTATGACAAGATGGGAGTTGAGATAGTGACACCGGTGATGGCGGTGCTTCAGGCAATTCTTACTCCGATAGCTGGCGCGGATGCTGCAGAAACTTTTGTCAGTCCGCTTAACGGATTAGGTGAGCTGATAGGAACGGCCTTCGGATTTTTATTCGGCATAATAACGGTAATAGTAAATCTGTTTTTCTCAGTCGGAGTTGCAATCACCAATGCAGTTCTGGGCACGGCAGTAGATTATTCTGACAAAGGAAATACGCTCCTGTTCTTATGGATATTCCTTTTTGCACTGGCATTTATTTATTCGATATACAGGAACAGGGATTACAAAATAGCCATACCGTTGTTCTTTGTGGCATTCTTCCTTCCGCCTTTCCTGGTAGGTATACTCAAGGCAAAATACACGATATACGCGGCATTTTTCCTGGGGGCGGGAATAGCATTCATACTCGGAGAAGCGGATAACTTTATCAGGAATTTCAGGGGAGCCGGAAAAGAAAACAAAATATTTCAACTGGAACTTGAAGATGAAAAGAGAAAGAAATATGCTGGCTATGTAATGGCCTTGGGCTTTGTGCTTCTCTTTTTCCAGTTCGTCCACAGTTCGTATGCACCGTCACTGCTGGTCAATACTTTCAATGTTAGGTTCCAGGATGACCCGTTAGCAGCGCAGGAAAAGCTCCAGTATATCTGTGACGAAACCGGAGACAGCAAGGTATGTGCTGCCGCTGCAGACCCGATGGGCTACGCCAGTCTGGGAACGAATTACCAGTATGATACCAAACTCTGTATGCTTTCGATACTTTCAAACTACACTTATTATTCAAATCCGCCTTCATATGCGCAATCAGAATTGTGGGCAGTGCAGATGAGATGCCATAGGATAGCGGACTACTGGATAGAATCCATGGAATGGATAAGATACAATACTGAAGAGGATTCAAGAACCATTTCATGGTGGGACTACGGTCACTGGATTAATTATTTCGGGCAGAAAAATGCGGTTCTGAGAAACGAGCATGCATCCCACCAGATGATAGGAGCTACTGCATACAATTACCTACATGGAACTCCTGAAGAGCTTATAGATTACATGAAAGCGCACGACTCAGAGTATGCGCTGTTCGATATAGAACTTATCATGATGGGCGGAAATCAGTTGGGCGGTAAATACGGTGCCCTGAATTATCTTTCATGCTCTTACATGAACCGGACGGATGTTGAATATTCTCCGGGACAGTCGGTATGTGAGACAGAGCACCTTTGGGATATAATTTACATACCCAAGGACCCGACCGGAAGGACCTGCACTATTTCGGAAAACCAGGGCAGGACAGGAGTAATAGGATACAGGGTACATATAGGGCCTGCAGGTAGTGCGGCTTATACGCTTTATTATCCGGATATATGCAGAGGTGCGGTAACCGATCCGAATAATCTCTATTACTGCCAGAATTATGTGCAGCTTGAGGAAGCTTACTGTGTTGGAGAGATTACGCTTGCAGACGACAGTAAGGGAACCGGAACCTACTATCTTAATGAAACATATCCCAGCGGAGATCTCAAGCTGAATAAAGCAATATTGTCCATGCCGTTTGAGATGAGCGGAACATACCATCTCGGGGATACCATGGCATTCACCCTGTTCTATACCAATGATAAGATCTGGGTTGAAAACGGCGATATCGTAGGCGGATATGAGGATGCGGAAGGAGAATTCTATGAATCCAACCTCTACCGGGCCATATTCGTAGGGGAAATTCCCGGATTCACAAAGGTTTTTGACAACGGAGGAGTTAAGATATACAAAATAGAGTGAATAGGATGTACTCCAGCAAAATAGAAAGCTTTCTGAAAAAAAAGGGAATAACCGTAGGCGACCGGATAGAAGTAAAGAGCGGAAAAGGAACCTTTGAAGGGCTGTTAATGCCCAGGATACAGGGAGAAGAAGATATTCTTGTACTAAAGCTGGACAACGGATACAATATCGGCTTGAAGTTTGAGGAAATAGATATAAAGCTGATTGAAAAAGCTAAGCCCAGAAAGAAAATGCCTGAAGCCAAAGAGGAGAAAGGGGAGATAACCATACTGGGATGCGGGGGGACCATCGCATCCAAGATAGACTACAAAACAGGGGCTGTATATCCTGCGATAACCCCGGAAGAGCTGAGAATGACTTTTCCTGAAATAGACAAGATGGCAAAAATAAGGTCCAAATCCCTGTTTTCGCTTCTTTCTGAAAACATGAATGCAGAGCACTGGAAAATAATTGCCAAAACGATTTCAGATGAGATAAAGGACGGGGCAAGGGGAGTGGTGATAATGCATGGGACGGATACGATGCATTACACTTCATCGGCCTTGAGTTTTATGCTGCAGAACCTGCCGGTACCGGTTGTGCTGGTGGGTGCGCAGAGAAGTTCCGACCGGCCTTCCAGCGAGAATGAAATGAACATGATGAATGCTATTTACTGTGCAAAGAAAGACATTGGGGAAGTCGGGGTATGTATGCACGCGAGTATGAATGATGATTACTGCTATCTTCATCATGGAACAAAGGTGAGGAAGATGCATACTTCAAGAAGGGATGCGTTCCGTTCGATAAACTCTGCCCCCATTGCCGCAGTGAATTACAGGAATGACATGTTCGAGGTTCTTTCCGAATACCGGAAGAGTTCCCCGAAAGAAAATTTCAAGGTAAATACGAAAATAAACGACAACGTTGCGCTGATTTATACTCACCCGAATATGAAGCCTGAACTGGTTGAATCCTTAGGCAAATACGACGGAGTAGTTCTGGTAGGAACAGGATTGGGGCATGCGCCGACCAATCCGTCAAATGACAAAATAGTAAAGCCGATTCTTCCCGCGGTTAAAGGATTAATTGATTCGGGGATACCTGTGGTGATGAGCTCCCAGACCATAAGCGGAAGGCTTTGTATGAGAGTGTATGCTGCCGGAAGGATGCTTATGAATGCAGGAGTAATCGGGGATGGTGCTGACTGGACTCCTGAAACTGCTTATACCAAATTGTGCTGGGTTTTGGGACAGACAAAGGATATGAAGAAAGTGGAAGAACTGATGATGGAGAATGTTGCGGGGGAAATAAGCGGACGCTCGCTGCCCATGGAGGAGTATTAGATGAAATGCGGTATAGAAATCCACCATCGTCTGGCTGGCAAAAAACTTTTCTGCAACTGTCCGTCTGAGTTGGCAGAGGGAGATGATCCTGCAGTTACGGTGGACAGGAGATTGCACCCTGTTTTCAGCGAACTGGGCGAAATAGACCGGGCTTCACTTGCAGAATTCAAGAAATCAAAAGTTTTCGAATACCGGGCATTCGCAAAATCAAACTGCCTGATTGAACTTGATGAAGAACCGCCTTTTCCTCTTAACCCCGAGTCGCTGAAAACTGCCCTTGAAATTGCGATGCAGCTCAAGGCGAAAACCGTTGACGAGCTGCACATCATGAGAAAGATAGTTATAGAC
>WJKY01000044.1 GCA_014728835.1 Candidatus Woesearchaeota archaeon
GTTTTTCTTCTGTTTCTTTTTTCTTCTCAGCTAATTCTGCAGCTGTTGGCACTGGTTCTTTTTTAACTTCTTTTTTTACAGGTTTTTTCTCTTCTTTAGACTCTTTTTTTGATTCTTCTTTTTTTACAGGTTTCTCTTTAGCTGGTTTTTCCTTGGAAGTTTTTTTAGTTAAAGCATTAATTTGCTTGATAATCATGTTAAGTTTTTTTGCAGCTTCGCCTGGTTGAACAATTGCAACAGCAGATGTTCCTACTGGTAAACCAGCAGCAGCTCCTAAGTTAGTTTTTGCAGGAACTTGAACATATGGAATCTTTTTTTCCTCGCAAAGCATTGGTAAATGAGCTATAATTTCTGGTGGATTAACATCAGAAGCAACAATTACAAGTCGAGCTTCAGCGCGCTCAACAGATTTAGTAGCCTCATTAGTACCTTTTTTGATTTTACCACTGGCTCTTACATCTTCCACGAGCTTATATATTTTTTCAACTAATTTTTTAGGTACTTCAGTTTTCATGATTTTTCACCTCATTTCATTGGATCACGTACTTATTCACTAAAGAAATGCCTTTAAAAAGCTTATTCTTTTATTGCTTGGCATGGGTTTAAGGCGAAGACAAAAAAATGCAGTGCTGTTAGAAGAATTAGAAAAAGAAATGCGCAGCCTTAATCAAGAGACTGCAAAACAAGAGCTTAAACATGCTGATGTTTTACTTAAAAAAATAATAAAGCCAGATACTAGTAAAGAAATTACAACTATTTCAAGAGGCAAATTAGAAAATATTCTTGATATAATTGGAGATAAATGGAGTCTTTTGCCAACAGCACAAAACATTGCTAAACAAGTACATAAATCTTACAGAAACGAGATAAAGTATCTCATAGATATTGATGAATTTGATATAGGGTTTGAAAATGAGCATCAAATTGCGTATTTAATAGCAAAAACAGCCGCCTTAGGCGGCAGATACAATGTCTATAAAACTAGCGATGAGCAAAAGCAAAAATAATTTTATTTCTTTTTTTCCTGTCTAATTTGCAAAAACCAAAGCGCATAAACTGAATTATATCACCTTCTTTAAGATTTTTAATATTATGTTCTGCAAAACCTTCTATACTTTTTCCACTTGGCATTAGAATTTCAGTTTGTACATAGTCATCTGAGACCCATTGAATGCGAGGAATATCTTTATTTTCCTTGCTGGTAAATCTAGATTTTTTATTTAGTTTTATATTGTATAAATCTAATAGACGCACTTCTTTGTTTCTGAATTTTTTAAAATCTTCTTTTGCAATCCAAATATTTTTGCCAACATTGATTTTCCTGCGCTTTTTCTTGTCAGGATGTACAGGCGCAGTTGTTGCATTAAGTTTAGGTGCATTTTTAATATCAATTTTTTTTGGTTCAGCAACAAAAAAATATCTGTTTGCAATTGGATCTAAAAGCTCTCTGTTTATAGCATCAAATAATTCAAAAAATTCTTTTTTTGTTACTGTTTTATCAGCTTCTGAAGGACCAACTTGAATTGAATATTTAATAAATGTTTCAGGCAAATAACCGCGGCGTTTCATTGCACTTAAAAAAGGAAGTTGCACATCTCTCCAGCTAGAAAATTTTCCAGCTTTAATTGCCTGTCTTGTTTTTGTTGCACTGAGTTTTAAATCTTTAAAATTAATTGCACCAACATAAAGATGTGTTGGCATTTTCCAGTCTAAATAATCATAAATAAATTTTTGCCGCTTTTCATTGTCTCTGTGCTCTTTCATTCTGATTGCATGAGTTATACCCATTTCATAATCATCAACAGCAACTGCAAAATTCATCAAAGGCCATACCCGATATTTTTTACCGACTTTTGGATGTTTTGCATCTAAAATTCTTAGAGCAGGCCAGTCCCGCATTGCAGGATTTTTATGAGACAAATCTGTTTTAATTCTAACAACTGCATCACCTTCTTTTATATCACCTTTTAACATTGCCCGCCACCTTTCTAATTGTTCTACAGGGTGCAAATCTCTGCAAGGGCAAGCTTCAGATTTAATCATTAAATCTTTCCAGTCTTCTGGATCGCAAGAACAAACATATGCATAACTTGTTTTAAGAAGCTCTTCAGCAACTTTGTAATAACTTTTAATTCTTTTAGATTGCAAACTTATTTTATTGATATTATTTTTAGTGACCCATTTAGCATCTTTTGGAATCATTTTATATGCAGGCGTAAAAATATTCAAAGGATTTGTATCTGAGATTCTTAAAATTAATTTTCCTTTATATTTTCTACAATATTCAGAATTCAAACCAAGTGTGTAAGCATGGCCAATATGTAAAGGACCTGATGGAGATGGTTCAAACCGCATTATTACTTTTCCTTTTTGAGCATTCGGTAACTCAGGTAATTCTTTTGGCGCAGGCTTTTCTTTTGGTTTGAAGTATTCTGGATAAATTCTTTCAATTTCTTTTTTTTGCGCATCTAATTTTAATTTATTAACTTCTGAAACAATTTTTGCAACTAATTTTTTAGTTTCAGGAATGTTTTCTTTTAGTTTTGGTTCTATGGCCAGGATTTGCCCAAGCACAGCCCCTACTTGAGCTGCGCCTTCGTGAGAATATGCATTTGCAAGTGCAGCTTTTTTAATTAATGTATCTAATGCAACCATATAAAGAATCAAAACATAGTTTAATATAAGGCTTACTCACTTAATTTTTATCACTTATTAATACTACGAATTTATTATATATAGCATTTTCAATTCTAATTTAAAGGTGAATTAAAAAATGGCACGAAAAGGAGATTTTGACCCGCAAAGATTCGGCCTAGCTTGTGGTATAGTCAGTGGTGTTTGGCTGCTGATATTAGCAATGATGGGAAAAGGAACATTAGTTACTTTACTTGCTGATTTATTCCCAGGATATGCTGTAGGTGGCATGGGCGGAGTCATTGGTTTGGTCTATGGAATTATCGTATTTGGAATAACAGGCTACATTTTTGCGTGGGTATATAATTATTTGAAAGGAAAAATAAAATAACCCACCAAAACTTTTTTATTTATTTTTGTTTATTTTTATTACATGAAAAAAATTGTTTATGCAATTCCAATTTTATTAATTATTTTAATAGGACTAGTTACTTATGGCTGGTTTACCAAAAACGAAAGTACAGATTCAAATATTCCAGACCTTGAGTATTTGCCAGGCAATGCTTATGAATTTAAACCAGATTCTTTAAGTAAAGATTGGGAATTAGTTTCTGAAAAAGTAAGATTAGGTGAATTTAATTTAGCTGATAGAAAAAAGTTTTATGAAGACAACATCTCTGATATTGCAGTTTGGGAATATGCGTATGGAGATGAACGGCTTTATGTTTGGGTAAAAGTTTTTGAAACAGAACAAGATGCGCAAGAGGCAGCAAATGTATTTCATTCGTTTTTGGGATGGAAAAAAATCAAAACAAATCTTGCTTTTGCTGATGATGGTGCAGTAGGAGTTTGGAGTAATTTACGAGATAATCCACCGTTGTTTTTATATTTGGTTGAAGATGATACATTAGTTCATATTGCTTATTATAATGA
>WJKY01000094.1 GCA_014728835.1 Candidatus Woesearchaeota archaeon
ATGTCTCGACTTTTGAGATTGCCCGCGGCCGCGACTTCAGGGATGGCTAGAGCGGCAAGGTGGTGCTAGGCCACTACCTGGCCGAGGAATACAGCCTGGGGCCGGGCAGCCAGGTGGACATAGAGGAAAACCAGTTCAGGGTCATAGGGGTGATGTCTGAGGTGGGCAACCGCCAGGATGATCGCCAGCTCTACATACCCGTGGACGACCTCTGGGCGATAACCGACCAGTACGATGAATACGCCATGATTTACGCCAAGGTGACCGAACCTAGGGTCGAGGACATAGAACGCGCCCTGGAGCGGGTCCGGGGGCGGGAGGACTTCGACGTCCTCACGGCGGAGAGCCTGATGGAGACCGTGGGTGACATACTGGCCGTCATGAATGCGGTCTTCATGGCCGTTGCCAGCATAAGCGTGCTGGTGGGCAGCGTCGGCATAGCCAACACCATGTACATGGCCGTGGCCGAGCGCACCCGGGACATCGGCATCATGAAGGCGGTGGGCGCGAGCAACAACGACATACTCAAGGTCTTCCTGCTGGAGTCGGGCTTCCTCTCGCTGGTCGGTGGCCTGGCCGGCGCGGCCCTTGGCTACACCCTCGCCCAGGGCATATCCTACCTCGCCGGCACCGCTGCCGGTTTCAAGGGCCTGAACCCCGTCTTCACGCCGGACCTCATCCTGCTGACGGCCGCCATGTCCTTCGTGGTGGGCATACTGTCCGGGCTCTTCCCCGCCCGCTACGCTGCCCAGCTGGAGCCGGTGGATGCCCTGCGGCACCAGTGAAGGAGTTATAAAAGTCCTGACTTTCTTTCAGGGTGACAGGAGAAACCCCGGATGAGGAATGGATGCACATACTCATCCGCTTTGCCGAGATATGGCTGAAGAGCCCGCCCACCCGCCGCAAGCTGCTGGGGCTGCTTTCGGACAACATAAAAGAGGCGACGGGGGAGGAGCCGGAGCTTCGCCGGACCCGGCTGCTGCTGCCCTACTCAAAGGCCGCGCTCCCCGGTCTCTCACGGGTGTTCGGCGTGGCCTCATTCAGCCCCGCCCGGCGCGTGGAGCTGGACTCACTGGAGCAGGAGTTTGAGAAGTTCGCCCGCCGCCATGTTCACGGCAGGCCGTTCCGGGTGTCGGTCAGGCGCGCCTGGAAGGGCTACCCGAAAAACTCCATGCAGCTGGAGAGGGAGCTGGGCTCCATCGCCGACAGCTACGGGCCCGTGGACCTGGAAAACTACCAGGTCAACCTGGAGGTGGAGCTGTATGAGGGCCACGCCTTCCTGTTCACCGACCGCATGTCCGGACCGGGCGGGCTGCCCTACGGCTCCGAGGGCAGGGTTCTGGCACTTTTCTCCGGCGGCATAGACTCGCCCGTGGCCGCCTGGATGGTCGCCCGCCGGGGCACCGCTGTTGTTCCCGTATTCCTCAACCCGCTGGGCAAGGTCCTGGAGACCCGTGTCCAGAGGGTGTTTGAAACCCTGGCCCCCTGGCTGCCCGGCGCGGAGCTGCGGGTTGCCGACGTATCACGGGAGGTGGAGCAGATACGCGGCCGGGTCAAGGAGGGCCTCCGCCAGACCGCATACAAGCGGTTCATCTACCGGGTTGCTGGTGAGCTGGCCAGGAAGCTGGGCTGCGCCGCAGTGGTCACCGGCGAGAACCTGGGGCAGGTCTCCTCGCAGACCCTCACAAGCCTGGCGGTCATAGACCGGGCCGTGGACATTCCCGTTTTCCGGCCGCTGCTGGGCATGGATAAGGAGGAGATATCCGCCCGCGCGAGGGAAATCGGGACCTTTGAAAGCAGTTCAGCGATGAAGGAGTTCTGTTCCCTGGAGAGCCACAGCAACGCCAACCCCACGCTGGGAGAAGCCCTGGCGCAAGAGGCCAGGCTCGATGTTGACGCGGGGCAGGTTACCTCCCGGCTAGGGCCCGCCGAGCCCGCGGAGCTGCCGGACTTTGAGCCGCCGTCAGGGGGGGAGTTCCGCGTGGTCAAGGTGTGGAAAGGGACGCCCAAGCTGGAGAAGGGGGCGCGTTACCTTTTCGTGTGCAGGCTTGGGCTGCGGGCTGAAGAGGAAGCCTACCGGGCCCGGCAGTGTGGGTTCGAGGCCTACGCTCTGGACTACGGGACAGCCCGGCGGAGAAACCTAATAATTTAAACGTTCTTTACTTTTTTTTGGGTGGGAGAATACATTGACGAGGTCCTGCGTTTGGGGATGAGATGTAACTTCAACTGTCCCTTTTGCAATGTTTTCAACAACGAAGAGGTGGGAGAGCGCACTCTGGAGGACATGAAGCGTATCGTGGATGCGGCTCCCCGCGACCTGAAAACTTTATCCCTTAGTGGCGGTGAACCCACCCTCTATCCATACCTGGGGGATTTGGTGGAATATGTGAAGGCAGGTGGTTGGGAGGTCATGCTGCAGACCAACGCTTCTCTGGTGGATTTGGAACTGGCCAGGTCACTCAAAGAGTCAGGGGTTGACAAGGCTTTCGTGAATTTCCCCTCGCACCTGCCGGAGGTGTATGCGGAGCTCACCGGGACCAATGAGGGCCTCTTTCATGAAGCCGTCTC
>WJKY01000045.1 GCA_014728835.1 Candidatus Woesearchaeota archaeon
AAATAAGTCTGTAATAGTAGTTGAACATGATCTTTTGATTCTTGATTATCTGGCAGATCTTGTGCATATTTTATTTGGTAAAGCTGCAGTTTATGGAGTTGTAAGTCATCCAAAATCAGCTAAAGCAGGAATTAATACTTATTTGAGCGGATACTTAAAAGATGAAAATATTAGATTTAGAGACCACGCAATAAAGTTTGAAATAGCACCTCCAAAAAAAGCAAAAGGAGACTTATTTATGAATTGGCCGAAACTAACAAAGAAATTATCTTCATTTAATTTAGAAGTTGAATCAAGTGAAATTTACAAAAAAGAAATTGTTGGTATTGTAGGCGCAAATGCAATTGGTAAAACTACGTTTGCGCAAATACTTGCAGGCGAATTAAAACCAGATAGCGGAGAAATTAAACACAAAGTAAAAATTTCATATAAACCACAATATATTGAACCTACTAAAACAAAAGTTCTTGCCACATTGATGAAAATAAATAAAGAAACTTTGTCACAAGAAAATAAAATATCAATTATTAATCCTTTACAAATTGAACATTTACTAAATAAAAATTTAGATGAACTTAGTGGCGGCGAATTGCAGCGCATTGCAATTGCAGCTTGCTTATTAAGAGAAGCAGATCTTTATTTGCTTGACGAACCATCAACTTATTTAGATGTAGAGCAAAGGCTTGCAGCAAGCAAAACAATTCAAAAAGTTATCAAAAGCAGAGAAGCAGCCGCATTAGTTATTGACCATGATTTATTATTTATTTCATATCTTTCAGATAGATTGCTTGCTTTCAGCGGCGAACCAGGAAAAACAGGACAAGCAAATAAAATAATATCTGTTAAAAAAGGAATGAATGATTTTCTTAAAGAGCTTGGAATTACTTGCAGAAAAGAACCTGAAACCGGACGCCCACGAGTTAATAAACCAGACAGTGTAAAAGACAGAGAACAAAAAGAAAAAGGTGAATATTACCTTTAAGTATCTCTTTTTATGAAACATCTCTTTTTATGATAACACATATCACAAAGAAAGATATTAATAAAGGTTTTTCTTATATTATACTTGGAGGTGAAGCAGGTGGGAATATCAAAACCAAAACAAGATATAAAACAAGCAAGTCTTTGGAAGCCTGATGAATGCCCAGCTTGCGGCTCCAAAAAGCTGAGCAATAATTATTTTACAGGAGAAATATACTGTCTCAAATGCGGTTTAGTGATTTATTAAAAAATTGATGGAGCTCAATAATACTATAAAATCTTAGATAGAAGTATTTATTTTATTCTTCCTCATAACTTTTTTCCACTATATTAGCTTCTTTACGATAATATTTCGTGTACTTAATATCAGCATAAAGTTTACCTATTTCAGCAATTTTATCATTTGTATAAATTTCTTTAAGATTTTTAGAAATAGTATTAACTATTTTAGCAGGCAGGTTATGTTTTTTAGCTGTTTCAATGAGATAGCCTTTTAAAAATGAAAGTGGCCCAAAAATCAAATCTTTTGAAGTTGCTTTTTGATCAATTACAGCTCTTCTTACTTTTTGCCGTTTTTTTAAAAAACCTTTTTTATCCAAATAAACCAAAAAATTAGACGGATTAGGATCAATAGGGCAATAGCCGACTTTTATGTCTTCAGTTACTATTTCCTCCAAATTCTCTTTATAATATTCTATTTTTTCACTTATTTTAGTACTTTCGATTTCATTTGCATAATCATTGTACACAATTTCAATTTTTTCAATTATAGCTTCTAAAAACTTCAGAGCTTTTTCCTTAGCTTCGTTTTTATCTTGAATTAATGTTTCTTTTAATGTAATATCTTTTTCATGTCTTTTAATTTTAATATTATATTTTTCTTTAACTTGTTCTAAATAATCTGAATTTCCTATAAAATCTAAAAATAATCCTAATGCTAGTTCTTGATATTTTTCTTTTTTATCTATTTCATCTTTTTTTGATGCCATGCCTAAAGTAAGTTCTACAGTAGTTTCGAAATCTGTAGGTAAATGCCACATTTCTACATAAAATTCTGAATTTGGATTAATTTTTCCTTCAGATACCATAGGAAAAATATCAGAATATTTCTTTTCAGTGCCAGGAATATTACCTAAGTCTAATAAAATATTATAGTTTTTAATGGATTTTTGTATGTCATCTATAGTTTCTTTATTGTAGCCAGCTTTAATTAATTTATTAAGATTTTTTTCTTTAATAATAGCAAAGAGAGACCTTTCAAAACCTCTACGTTCATCTGCAGGTCTTACGTCTTTACCAGGATAAATGTCGTCTTTTAAATACGAGAAAACTATGTTTTGCCTGTCAGCTTTTGATAATCGTTCTTCTTCTGGAATTTCTTCATCATCCCAGCTATTAATGATTTCTAGTATTTTTTTCTTAGTAGTAGTGTTTTTCTCTGGCATTTTATTTTATTTTTGCAAGCCCAAAATTAGTCTCAAATAATTTTTTAATATTTTTCTTATTGGTTTCAATACAATGCCCACCCGGTAAATATTTTTGCAATTTAGCTGATACTTTAATATTATTAGATTGAATTCCAGGAGAATATGATTTTATGTTTTTTAATTTAAATTCTTTAGAATCTAACTCATAAAATCTATTTGCGATAAATTGATTAGATTCCTCTTTCAGTTGAATTCTAAAAGGGGCAGGTTCGTTTTTCTTAATTATTTGATTGCAAACTTTTAAGATTTTTTTACCTAGTTCTTGATTTTTATCTAAAGTTTTATTTGAAAGTATTTTAATTGTTTCATTTAATCCAACTAATGATATAGAATAAGCGCAATCATCAGTATGTAAATATTTCCATCGTTTTCTTATTATAGATTTAAATTCTGTTTTATGTTTTCGTAAGAATTCTCCTATATTAAGTTCGCCCATGTTTAAGGAATAATCCACACAAGATTTGATTGTTTTTTTTAGCTCATCAAAAAATTTATTTTCTGATTTATTTTTTAATGCAATTCGCGGCAAATTTATAACAATATTTTGAGCTTCGCCTACTCTGGTTGTTCTAGGCCAGTTTTTCCAATAAGAATCAAAACGAGCACATTCACCAACAAAACCAGCATTAGTAGTTTGCCATTTTGGCTGCATATTTGCAATAAAAACATTTTCCAAGTCTTTAACTAGCGAAGCATCATAATTGTCCCAAAACTTAAGTATTAATTTAATATTTTTAAATTTGTTTTTTTTAGCAAGTTTTATAATTTCTTTAGTAATTTTTTCTGCAATGTTTTTATATTTAAAAATAAAATTAGAGTCTTTATTTTCCCACGCATAATATGAATTAACATCCTTTAAAAATTTTGCATTACCAATATTTAGATTAATAAAAATTTTATATTTTGATCCATCAAGTTTGATTAAAAATTCCTTTAAATTTTTACGTAGTTCTGTAACAGAACTTTTGCTTGCTAACGGCGCTATGAAGTAATTAAATGATTCAAAAGCATATACTGGATTAGAACAACTGGATATTGTTTTCAAAGTATTCAAAAACAAATTAAAGAATTTATTTAATGAACTATTTTTGCTATCAAAGTTGTGCGTATGTAGACCATAAATATCATGAACAAAATTTAATAGTTTAGGTTCTCCAAGATTTTTAATAAATATGTCTCCATCTTTATGTTGTTGCAGTGCTTCTGGATGTGTAAGTGCGAGAATATTTTCAAAAGTTCTGCTTTTTGATTCAGCATGGTCTACTTCTCGTAATGCGTTTGTTATGTTATGTACTTTACCAAGTAAATGTTTTCTAAAGTTTGAATGTAAACCAGCCAAAGTAATTCCGTCAAAAGCTCGTTCTTTAACTGCTGATATGCCAGAGTCAATAAGTGCTCTTGGCAATCCTCTTTTGAGATATTTTTTTGCGAATAATCTTTCATCAAAATCTACAATATCTCCGCAAACATTGAATATTTTGAAACTTTTTTGGTTTGTTTTGCTCTTAACATCGCCTAATAATTCAGATATTCCTGCTGGTGAAACATCAACATCAAAATCATTTACATAAAATAATCTTTTTAATCTGCTATCTGTTACTTGTTTTGAAGTTACTAACTTAGCTTTTTCTAGGCGTTCAAGGTATTTGTGAGCTGTTGAAAAATTTATATTAAGTTCTTTAGAAATGTCAGTAATTGATTTTGCACCTTCCTCAATTAATAAAGATAAAATTTTTAATTTAGTTTTATTATCTAAAGCTTTTAGTTTCTTGGCTGTTTTAGCTAATATTTCGTCTTTATTCATCCCACAACACCTTATATTATAATTTATGTTATTTACTATCTCAAAACATAATTTTAAAAACCTTTCTGCTTTGTGATACAATCACACAGTATTAAATCACGTTTTGTAAAAGAAAACTCTTAAAATGATATATTAATTCATTTTATCTGAAATGACTAACTCAGGAATTAAAGCTCATGAAATAATGACTAAAGAAGTTGTTATAGCACATCCTCATATGACTGTTTCTGAAGCTGCAAAGCTTATGAATAGCTTTAGAATTGGTGGTTTGCCTGTAATAGAAAATGGAAAATTAGCAGGCATAATTACAGAAAGAGATATTATGGAAGAACTAGTTGCAAAAGATAAAAATGCAAGCGAAACTACAGTTAAAAAAATAATGACATCTCCACCTAAAATATATGGAACTGAAAACGAAGACATGAATTCTATTGTTAAGAAAATGACTGACCATAATGTTACTCGAATGCCAATTATTGATAGTGCAAATCGATTACGTGGCATAATAACAAATAAAGATGTATTGCACAATTGCACTGAATATTTTGATGTTCTTTTAGAGCAAGCAAAAATTAAAGGAATCAAAGAAGAAGACTACACTGCTTTTGGACACTGTGAAACTTGCGGTGACAGCACGCATTTAGTTTTCAAAGACGGCAGATTTGTTTGCGATGATTGTTTTGATAAACTTTAAACAATAACAAGAGTTAATAAATTCCTCATCCCTTCAGAGAAACCAAGCACTATGATTGCGATTAAAAGATA
>WJKY01000087.1 GCA_014728835.1 Candidatus Woesearchaeota archaeon
GTATAGAGCATCCATTGTCATCAATGACAAAATCTGCTATTTTTAACGCCCATTCGCCCCAAGGAGCTTTTTGTTTGTTCTGTAATCGTTCTGCCCATAACAATTTTTTACCATCATGAGAGAATTGGGGGTGGATAACCCCTTTTGGGTTGGTATAACTGGTTTCATAGGTTGTGAGTTGCCAGAATTCAGTACCTCTGGCATTGGTTGCCCACAAATTACAATTTATTCCTTTCCCTGGTTTAGCTGTTCTATCACATATGTCACCAAATGCATCAGTATTTTGGGAGGTAAATACAATGTATTGTGCTGAGGGATGCCATACTGGATTTCCATTGTGTTTTTGTGGACATTTATTTGTACATGTTAAACATTTTTCATTTGAACTATTAGGGTTCATAATGTAAACGTCGTAGTATGTGTCATTTCCCCTTTTGCCAAATGCGATCATATTATTGGTGTGGCACCAATCAATACTTTTGCCATATTCTGCAATTGTGATTATTTTTACTGTATTTTCTGGTTGTTTTTGAGTGCACCCTGTGAGTAAGAGCATACAAATTATAAAAAAACTTGATGCAAATTTTATAGATATCATAGATATATTCTCCCAAGGTGGTATTTATAGGTAACTTTTCAAATTTTTGAATATGTAGTATACGGGAATCTAAATCCTCAGGAAATACTTTCTGGAAATTAAAAATAGAGATGAAAAAATAAAACAAGATAAGGATAAGGATAAGAATAAAAATAATATAAAAATATACAAATTATAGAATAATAATATACAAATTATAGAATAATAAATAATAATACGAAATTACTCAAAATATAAGGAATTAGGTTATGCATATGCAGAATATCTATCGCTTGATCCTAACTTTTTCAGAAACAAAGTGCCTCAGGCGGTTAGTACAGGTGGGCTGAACTGCTCGCCGAAGCTTGCAGCTTACACCCCCAGCCTATCAATCCCATCTTCTATGGGTGCCTTCGTCCTCTGTCGCGTTGCTGTCACCAGCCCCGCATTGACAGGAGAATGGGTGTTTCTTTTCGGGAATGGCTTCAGGCTTAGATGCATTCAGCCTTTATCCATTATGGCGTAGCTACTCGGCAGTGCCTTGTCAGACAACCGATCCACAAGAGGCCACGGCGGCCTGTTCCTTTCGTACTGGGGCTACCTTTCCCTCAAACACCCCGCACCCCCAACAGATAGCATCCAATCTGTCTCACGACGATCTAAACCCAGCTCATGTTCTCCTTTGATGGGCGAACAACCCCACCCTTGGGTCCTGCTGCAGACCCAGGTTGGAGAAAACCGACAGCGAGGTAGCAAGCATCGGGGTCGATATGTACTCTTGCCCGATACAACCCTGTTATCCCCGGGGTAGTTTTTCTGTCACCACAAGCCCCCACTAAGGAGGACATTGTGTCTCGCTAGGCCCGGCTTTCGCCTCTGGATCGCTTACTAACAACAATCCAGTCAGGCTGGCTTTTGCCCTTACACTCTACGATGGATTTCTGACCCATCTGAGCCAGCTTTAGGGCGCCCCTGATATCTTTTCAGGGGCGTGCCGCCCCAGCCAAACTACCTACCTACCGATGTCCCGTCCGGGCAGGACGGTTAGTGATCCAAATGTCGAAGGGTGGTATCTCACGGGCGCCTCCACCTTGTCTGGCGACAAGGTTTCGAAGGCTCCCACCTATTCTGCACAGCCACATTCGAATCACAACAACAGGCTGTAGTAAAACTCCACGGGGTCTTCGCTTCCCGTTGGGGGTTCCTGGCATGTGCACCAGGCAGTGGGTTCACTGGGTTCCAGTTGGGGACAGCAAGGCTCTCGTTCCGCCTTTCATGCAAGCCGCCAATTAAGCGGCAAGGTATTACGCTACCTTAAGAGAGTTATAGTTACTCCCGCCGTTTACCGGCGCTTAGCCCCGTTGTATCAAGGTTTCACGTACCGGCACTGGGCAGACGTCACAAACTGTACACACCCTTTCGGGCTAGCAGTTTGCTATGTTTTTATTAAACAGTCGGAGCCTCCTGGTCACTGCGACGCATCTTTTGCAAGATGCGCACCTCACATGCCTAAGGTATGAGGCTAATTTGCCGAATTCCCTCAACTGGAGTATCCCAACGCACCTTAGGCTTCACACCTAGGGGCACCTGTGTCAGTTCTTGGTACGGACACAAAAGCATACATCTTTTCCCTTTTCACTGATCCACAAAATCGACTGAACCCAACTTTAAGTGTCAGGCTGTTCCCGCTTTCATCCAGTTCTCTGCATGACGCATCTCCCTGGATTTATATAGTTAAATGGAACGACAATTCCACTCAGTCTATCTGTAGATGTCGGGAAAAGATACGAACGTTGCCGACACTGCTTTTGTGGCACAGGAATATTAACCTGTTTCCCTTTCGATTGCCTGGAATTACCGACAACCTTAGGACCGGCTAACCCTCAGCTGACGAACATTGCTGAGGAATCCTAGCCCCTCCGGTGGCAGAGATTCTCACTCTGCTTTGCTGTTACTACCAGCAGGATTCTCGATCTCGACGGGTCCACTGTTGCTCACGCAGCAGCTTCTACCCCACCGAAACGCTTCCCTACCAAATCACTTTCGTGTTCCAAAGTATCGGCGGCGGGCTTATTCCCGTCCATTTTAGGCGCCCTCAACCTAGACGGGTGAGCTTTTACGCACTCTTTAAAGGTTAGCTGCTTCTAAGCTTACCTCCCCGCTGTTTTAGGCTGAGGACATCCTTTTACTTAGCCAGCACTTTGGGGCCTTAACTTTGGGATGGGTTGTTTCCCTTTTGCAATGTGGGCTTACCCCACACCACTCACTTTGAAGGTCTACAACGTCGATAGTTTCGGAGTTTGACAGAATGTCGAGGAATTTCTCCCCCTAAACACTCAATCAGTGCTCTACTCTACCGACTATCTCGCTCCAAGCTGAACTACGGCTCATTTCGGGAAGAACCAGCTATCTCCAGTCTCGATTGGCCTTTCACCCCTATTCCCAGGTCACAGGAACGATTTGTACGTCAGTACCCTTTCAGGCCTCCATCTCTCTGGCGAGAGACTTCACCTTACCCAGGAATAGATCGACTGGCTTCGGGTCTTAAAGCAGTGACTCCAGGCGTTTTCACACCTCGTCCCTGACCATAAGGCTGCGGACTTGTTGGTTTCCCTATAACTTCAAAGTTCTAACTTTTTAGTTTCGCCACTGCTATAAACTCCCTGCCCCGTGTTTCTAGACGGACGACAGAACACTGGTCGTCTTGTCTCAATCAGGCTTTTGCAAACCATCATTTCAACAAGAGTCTATCCTTCCGCGCCCTGTCTAATAATCACCATCTAGGTTCAGGCTCTTTGCACCCCCCTTTCGGGGTACTTTTCAGCTTTCCCTCACGGTACTACTGCACTATCGGTCTCAGAACGTATTTAGAGTTGGGAATTAGTGTCTCCCACATTCATACGGGATATCCAACCCGCACTACTCTGGTATGCATACCTGCGCTGCGTACTTACAGTTACGGGACTGTCACCCTCTCTGGTACATCATTCCAGATGACTTCACCTTCGCTTGCATTGCAGTTGTATGCACCCTAACACCACATCTCCCTTGCGGGATTCAGTTTGCTCTCTGCCGCGTTCGATCGCCCCTACTGACGGCATCGCAATTGCTTTCTTTTCCTTTCCCTACTGAGATGTTTCACTTCGGGAAGTTCCTCCTCCTTACGGAGTATAAAAGGATGTCCTATTAGGGAATCTCCGGTTCTCAGGCTACATGCGCCTCGCCGGAGCTTTTCGCAGCTTGCCACGCCCTTCATCAGCGTTCTGAACCTAGCCATCCACTAGACGGTTGTGGCACCTAGTTCTTACTTAAGCCAGGAATCAAATAGCGGATACTCCACATATGCATAACCTCATTATCATGATATGATTCAGTTCTTCATATGGAATATGTTTAATACTCCATATGGACTCGGCGGGATTTGAACCCGCGGCTTCTGGCTTGCAAAGCCAGCGCTCATGCCAGACTGAGCTACGAGCCCAATAAGGCAAATGACCTTATGGTGTTTGAACCCTTGTGAAGGAATCTGGAGGTGATCTAGCCGCAGGTTCCCCTACGGCTACCTTGTTACGACTTTACCCCCCTTGCAGAACTTGGATTCGAACCTGCCAATGACAAGTCCTCATCCAAGCCCTACTCAGGTGATATGACGGGCGGTGTGTGCAAGGAGCAGGGACGTATTCATCGCGCGATAATGACACGCGATTACTAGGGATTCCAGCTTCATGAGGGCGAGTTGCAGCCCTCAATCCGGACTTAGATTACGTTTAGGGGATTACCTTCACCTTTCGGTGTTGGAACCCATTGTCATAACCATTGTAGGCCGCGTGTAGCCCGGAGGATTCGGGGCATACTGACCTACCGTTGCCCCCTCCTTCCTCTGCTTTAGCAACAGCGGTCCCCTCAGAGTCCCCATCATTCCATAGGAATTTGCTGGTAACTGAGGGTGGGGGTCTCGTTCGTTACCTCACTTAAGAGGACACCTCACGGTACGAACTGACGGCGGCCATGCACCTCCTCTCGGCTCGTCAGGCAAAGTCGCCAACTTGGCCGTCATTCTGCCGTCGCCTCCGGTGAGTTTTCCGGCGTTGAATCCAATTAAACCGCAGCCTCCACCCCTTGTGGTGCTCCCCCGCCAATTCCTTTAAGTTTCAGCCTTGCGGCCGTACTCCCCAGGCGGCGGACTTACTGGCTTCCCTTCGGCACAGAGATATCTCGTGGATATCCCCACACCTAGTCCGCATCATTTACGCCCAGGACTACCCGGGTATCTAATCCGGCTCGCTCCCCTGGGTTTCGTCCCTCACCGTCAGGTCCGTTCCAGTTGGACGCCTTCGCCACCGGTGGTCCCTCCGGGATTACAGGATTTTACCCCTACCCCGGGAGTACCTCCAACCTCTCCCGGCCTCAAGACAGACAGTTTCTCTAGAAGCCTTACGCTTAGACGTAAGATTTACCTAGAGACTAATCTATCCGGCTACGGACGCTTTAGGCCCAATAATAACAGCGACCACTTGAGCTGCTGGTGTTACCGCGGCGGCTGGCACCAGTCTTACCCAGCCCTTATTCCTCTGGCTCCTTACACCAGAGAAAAGCCCTTGCATTACAAGGGCACTTGGGGTTCCCCCCTCACTCTTGCGAGCATTGGGGAGTTTTCGCACCTGCTGCGCCCCGTAGGGCCTGGGGCCTTGTCTCAGTCCCCATCTCCGGGCTCCAGCTGTCACTGCCCGTACCGATCTTAGGCTTGGTAAGCCATTACCTCACCAACAACCTAATCAGCCGCGGGCCCATTCTCAGGCGCCGGAGCTTTCAACACAAATTCATTCCAGAATTCTGTATCTAGCGGGTATTAGCTCCAGTTTCCCGGAGTTGTTCCCGACCTGAGAGTAGGTTACCCACGTGTTACTGAGCCGTATGCCGCTAACACAAAGTTCGCGCGACTCGCATGGTTAAGTCGAACCCCAATAGCAGTCGCTTTCGGCAGGATCGACCGAGGTTAATACACACAAAGGGTTCAAATTTCACCAAGTCATTACCTACATCAAATCTGGTTCAATCCAGATTCTCATCTCGTATGTCCCACGAGGAGAACAACTTCTCATATAAAGAGCATTTGCTCACAAAGGATACACTCCTTTTCAAAGTCGACACCATGGAAATGGGACC
Source organism: Candidatus Woesearchaeota archaeon (assembly GCA_014728835.1). Taxonomy (GTDB): domain Archaea; phylum Nanobdellota; class Nanobdellia; order UBA10117; family WJKY01; genus WJKY01. The sequence continues at coordinate 5,744 of WJKY01000087.1, forward strand.
AACATATACTTGTTGAAATACGCTTTTAAACATTTCGGTGTTCTTGTTGAACAGCCTTTTAAAGGTTTGGTTTAAGCCTTTGATATGGCTGCTAACAGATAGATCATTTTTCCATGGACATCACTACTTTTTCAAGTCGACACCACAGAAATCAACTATCCTTCTCCTGCAATTACACCTTTATAAATGTTTTGGTTTTGTAAATCTCTGTGAAATTGCTATATTTTTCACAATTGAATTCAAAATCTTCACGTTATTATTGATTTACAACATTATAAATTTTTCGGTTATGTGAAATATCCAGTCATTTCAAAACTATATAGGGGGGATGTAACAATGGAACTAAAAAAATCCTTTAAGAAAAGTAAAATCCTTTATCTGTGTTCACCATATATACGGCAAATTGAAATGAGCCTTTTACAAACAAAAAGTTTATAAATCATCTGTAAAAATATGAATATGAAAGGAGGTGACTAAAATGAACAGAAAAATCATAATTGTCGTAGGTATCATAGTAACTATTGGATTACTCACTGTGACAGGTGTGACAGCTTTTACCCAAACATATAATACGCCTTTATACACACTGAGAATGGAACAGGCATCCAGCACCATGCACTTTTTACCAACTACAGTAAATGAATTCACGTATAGTGCTGAAAAAGAATTTACATTGAACATTACCAGCACCCAGGGGTATGGCGGCGCACACCCACTGCTACCATTAACAGAACAGGAACAGTGCACATCCTTGGGATGGTATACCTGTGAACCCACCTGTGAAATGGAAACCTGTGAAACCTGTGAAACCTGTGAAACCTGTGAAACCTGCCGACCCTGTCAATAATTTATCACTTTTTCTTTTCTTTTTTGTAAATTACTGTTTTTTAATATTCTTACCCACCTCTATTACAACCCACCTTTTTAAATTTGGATACTTAACACCTGTATGGACCCTGAACCACCTCCTGACCCAACTGAATCATGTATAGCATCGTTTCATCCTGCTGTACAAAAATGGTTTTGCAGTACATTCCCCTCAATTACAGAAGCCCAGCAAATGGCCTTTCCTGTTATCAAAAAGGATGAAAATATGCTCCTGTTATCCCCTACAGGGAGTGGAAAAACTCTGGCTGGATTCTTGGTGTCAATTGATCATCTGGTTAAATTAGCAGAGGAAAAAAAATTGGAAAACAGGGTCTATGTCATATATGTTTCTCCATTACGAGCACTTTCCAATGATATTAAAAAGAACCTCATGATTCCCTTAAAGGGCATTCAAAAAGAAGCTCCCTGGGCCAGTATACGGGTATTGGTTCGTACAGGAGATACTTCCAAGTACAGAAAATCAAAAATGCTCAAAGAATCTCCCCATATTTTGATTACCACACCAGAAACCTTACAGATCATATTAAATGCTCCCAAATTCAAAGAAAAACTCACTGGGGTTAA
>WJKY01000046.1 GCA_014728835.1 Candidatus Woesearchaeota archaeon
ATTTTCCTCATTAAGATAATTTTTTTTAGCTTCGGTTATTGTTTCAGATAAATACTTAAAAATTTTAGTTTCTTTTGGTTTGATTTTATCTTGAATTTCACTTCTATTTAATATATATTTTTCGTCTTCGTAAATGTCTTCTCTTATGTGTAAATATTCTGTTTGTTTATTATAACATTCACAGCTTTTGTTTACAATAGCAGTTTGTTTTGAATTATCACCTGAAAATTCTTTTTCAAAACATTCACCAAGATTATTAACAAGATTTTCCAAATCAGAGAGTTCGTGCTCTAGCCTGTCAATTGATTCAGTTACCATTGCATAAAGATACTAAAACACAAACATTTTTAAAGATTTTGAGTTTAATTACACTTATGGCTGCTAAAGGACGTGCTTTTTATGGCGAAGAAGAAGTTATTGAAAAACATATTTTAAAATTAGTTAAGTATAATAAAAATCTAATAGAGGAATTAAAAAAAGCTGGAAAAAAGCATCTAAAAAGAAAACGAGAATTTTTAAGCAAAGAAGCAAAAAAAGAAATTAAGAAAAAAGAAAGATTTGCTGACAAATTTCTTAGAGCAGATTCTAAAGATATGGGAAAGATAAGAGAGTATGAAGAAGAATTCGGAAAAAAAATTAAAGAAGCAGAAAAATATGATGAAAAAGGTAATGTAGAAAAAGCAATTGACCATATTAATAAAGCATTTAACATAATAAAAAGATGTGAAAATTTAATTTTTAAATCATATGAAAATGCAACACATGCTTTTGATATTTATCCAGAACCTAGTGAATTAAGAAGAGAAATCAAAGAAATTAAGGAACAAGTTCGTAAAGATATTGATAAACAAAAATTTCTTCTAACAGAATGGAAAAAAACAGAGCAGTATAAACGGGCAACAGGCAAGTCTTGAATTTTATGTATAGGAATGTTTAAATACACAGTACACCTTCTAATACGTAACAATTTAAGGAGGTGTTAAATGGCTAGAAGAAAAACACGGCGGAAAACTACACGAAAGCGAAAAACTAAGAGAAAGACTACCAAAAGAAAGACAAAGAGAAAACCAAAGCGAAGGAAAAGAAAAGCTCCTAAGAAAGTTTTTGGTGGAATGAAGATTAAACCAGACGCAGCATTGGCAAAGATCATTGGTAAGACAGCTATACCACCGTCAAAAATGACTAAAAAGATTTGGCAATATATTAAAAGAAAAAAGCTAATGAAAAAATAAATTACTATTTTTATTTTGTTTTTTTACCTTATGGTTTTATTATTTTAACTACTTTTCCTTTTGTAATAAATGCAACATTTTCAGCTTCTGCAATATTATGAAAAGTTTTTGATGTGAATTCTCCGTTTCCAGTTACTTGATATAATATTTGTTTTACTTTTTCCATGATTTTTAATCTGAAAAAATATTTAAAAACCTATTGGTAATAGAAATATAATGATCTCAAAAAAAAATAATGTTGTGGAATGGAATAAAGTTTATAAAAAAGGATCTCATTGGGAGAAAGGACAATCTGAAAATATATTAACATTTACTAAATATTTAAAAAAAGGGGATAAGATCTTAGATATAGGTTGTGGTTCTGGTAGGGATCCTGCATTCTTAGCTAAAAAAGGGTTTGAAGTTTATGGAATTGATATATCTAAAGAAGCAATTAAAAAAGCTAAAGAGAACTTTATAGCTGAAAATTTGCATTTTTCAATAAGTAATGCAGAAAACATAAGATTTGAAGATGAATTTTTTGATAAAATATATTCTGCTTTTGTTTTGCAATTTACTTCATTAAAAACAACAGCATCAGAAATTTTTAGAGTTCTAAAAAAGAATGGCGTGGCTTTTCTCATATTTTTATTAAATACAAAAATTGTATCCAGCGGAAAAACCACAGAATATTATAAGAAAGAAGCTATATGCTTGGCTTATAAGAAATTTAAAATTTTAGAAGAATTTAAGTTTATAAGTAAAGATTATCAGGCTAAAGAACCTCATATACATGACATCTTTGTATTGGTTTTGAAAAAGTAGTTACTTGGAACCAACGAAAATCTTTTATGTTAATCTTGTTAACATATGCACATGGGAGATACAAAAGATGCAACTTTAAGTCAAATTGTTAAAGATGCACAAGTAAATAAGAATTTTAATGATACAGAAGTATCCGTATTAAGAAACTATGCTGCATGGTTTCCTGTATTATATGGCAATGCACAATACAAACCTAGTGATTTAGTAGCATGTTATACTTGTACTGATGGTGCATGTAGAACTTGTACTGGCGGAAGTTGCAGTAGTATTTGTGATTAATACTTTAGATAATGAAAGCTAAAGACATTTTTATTAGAGAGGATTTTGTATTTATACTTCAGTGGCATCTGACAAACAGATGTGACTTTAGATGTAATCATTGTTATATTCCTAATGAAAAGAAAAAAGCTGAAGAAGAGCTAACATTTGAGCAAATCACCCCAACAATTGATGAATTATCTGATCTTGTAAGTAGATGGGGTGTTAGAGGAAAGATTCATTATACAGGTGGGAATCCTCTGTTACGACAAGATATCTTTGATATAATTAATTATACAATAGATAAAAATATTGAATTCGGAATTCTAGGAAATCCTACAGCATCAATTGACGAATTAAGGCAATTAAAAAAGTTAGGAATTACAAAATATCAGATAAGCCTTGATGGGTTTAAAGAAAATCATGATTATATTCGAGGTCAAAGAGCTTTTGATAAAGCTATTAACTTTTTAAAAGTATTAAAAGAAAATGATATTTTTCCAGATGTTATGTCTACAGTAACTAAAAGAAATATAAATGAAATTCCTGAGCTTGCTAAATATCTTTACGAAAATAAATTAGTTAAAAGATTTGATTTTGCTAGGCTTGTTCCTATAGGTCAGGGGCAGACACTTGAAACAACACACATATCTGCACAGGAATATAGAAATTTTATGTACAAAATGCTCGATACATATAAAGAGCTAAAATCAAATAATGTTAAATATAAAATTGGAGCAAAAGATCCTCTTTGGAGCTTAGTATTATATGAATTAGGAGAATCAACACATGATCATAGAAAAGACCTAATTTGTGGTGGTTGTGGTGTAGGAATAAGTGGATTAACAATTGATGTAGATGGAACTGTTCAATCATGTAGACGTTTAAATGATAATATTGGAAATATAAAAAATCAATCTCTGTGGGAAATATTTTTCAATTCAAATAAACTTAATCAAATGAGAAATCAATATTCTATTGAAAAATGTAATACATGTGATATAATCAGTGCATGTCGTGGATGTAGAGCAGTAGCAAATGGCGTTAATGGTAATTATTTTGCAGAAGACCCACAATGTTGGTATAATATTTAACTTATATAATATTTAAAAACTCATACTTATATTATTTTTTTATGAACTATAAACAAATCAAAGAAGGTGATATTAAATTATTTGTACCTGTTGCTAAAAGAATCTATGATGCTCCTGTTTTTTATAATCCGCACATGGTTACTAATCGCGACATTAGTATTTTGCTGCTGAAAGCTTTGGACAGGAAGTTTTATTGTATGGACTTGCTCGCAGGTACTGGAGTCCGTGGTTTGCGAATTAAAAAAGAGATTCCTAAGGCTCAGGTTGATTTAAATGATAAAAATCCAGTTGCTTACAAACTAATCAAGAAAAATGCAAGTTTTAACAAATTAAAGGTAAATGTAAGCAAAGCAAATGCTGAATTCCGTTTAGCTAATTACAAGCAAGTTTATAATTATATTGATATTGATCCATTTGGAACTCCTGTTCCTTTCTTAGATCCAGCTATTAAAGCGCTGAAATGGAAAGGCGGTATTTTAGGTGTAACCGCTACAGATACATCTGCGCTTTGCGGCACATATGTAAAAGCTTGCAAGCGAAAGTACAGAGCAAAGCCACTTAGAAATTATCTAATGCACGAACTAGGTATTAGAATACTTATTAAAAAAATTCAGGAAGTTGCAGCGCAATATGATATTGCATTGACACCAATTTTCTGTCACTCAACGCGCCATTATATGCGAGTTTATTTAAAAGCTGATTCAGGCGCCAAAAAAGCAGATAAGATTCTTAAGCAGCATTGTATGTACGAAGGCGCAGGCCCGTTTTGGACTGGTGATTTATGGGATACAAAATTAGCTAATAAAATGTATAAATTACTTTCAAAAACAAATGTAAGCCAAAAAACCAAAAAAATAATACACACAATAAAAGAAGAATCAAAAATCAAAACATTTGGTTTTTTTGATATTCACAAACTTGCAAAGGAATATAAGCTTAAACAAGTTCCCAGGTTTGATAGAGTTATCGCTGCATTGCATCAAAAAAAATACAAAGCTGCACGAACTCATTTCTCAGACAGTGGAATTCGCACTAATGCGCCGTTAAAAACTATTGTAAAAATAATAAAGTCATAATCTGTTTTCCAGACAATCTTTTATTTTTCTTTGTAATTTACCCGCATGATTTTTTTTATGTTTAGTAGTTACGTCGTAATCGTTTTTACTAAAAAGTAAGATATTTGAACGTATTTTACATCCTTTGCTTAGAGTCCATAATAAGTTAGCAAGTTTAGCTAAATCTGTTTTATTATCAGGAGTTTCTATTGTAACTTCTTTAAATTTGCTTAATTTAATTTTGGCTTGTTTACTTTTATTTTTGCCGTATACAAAAATTATTTTTTTAATTTTACCATAATTTTCAGTAATATGATTATGTACTTCTACGCCATATTCAATAAAAGAATAAGGATCTTTTAGCTGTAATCTATCATAATCAATTTGAATATTATTTGACATTTTACTAATTAAGACTTAGCGTAATTTATTTTATCTTCGCTTAAATAATTATGGATACGCCTTTGATTAGTTTCATCTGAAAATTTTTGGAAATCTTTAGTTTCAAGAACTAATTCTTCTAACAAACTAAAATCATCTAAAGCTGTTTGATTTTTATCTCTTACAACTTGCTCCCCGATTTGATATCCTAGTTCAGTTATATATTTTCTTTCTAAATCACCAATTTTAATGCGACCACTTTGTAATTCGCTAATAAATTCAGGATTTTTGGAAGCTTTTGCCTCCAAAGCTGTTTTAGTGCTTTTACCTTTAAGCGTATAAATTATTTTTTTATTTTTTGTCATTGTCTTCTACTTCACTTTTTGCTTTTTCTAAGTCTTCTTTTAATCCAAGCTTTTCAATCATTTCTTTGTATCTGTTTCTGATTGTAACTTCTGTTACTCCAACAACATCTGCAATTTCTCTTTGTGTTCGTTTTTCACCTGTCATTAAACTAGCAACATACAAAGCAGCAGCTGCTAAACCAATTGGACCTCTTCCAGAAGTTAGTTCAAATTCTTTTGCATTTTTTAAAATCTCAACAGCTTTTGTTTGAGTGGCACTTGAGAAATTTAATTTGTTTGCAAATTTTGGAATAAAATCTGCTGGTCCGCTTGGAAGTAACTTAATTCCAAGTTGTCTTGCTATGAATCTATATGTTTTTCCTACGTCGCGTTTGCTAATTCCTGTTTTTTTACAGATTTCATTTAATGATCTAGGTAAATTAAATCGTCTTGAAGCTATATATACAGCTCCAACAACAACAGATTCCATGCTTCTTCCTCGTACAAGGGACTTACGTACTGCTAGATTGTAAATTCGAGCAGCTTCCTCTTCAATTGAGGGTGGTATATTAAGTATAGAAGCAACTTTTTTTAGTTCAACTAACGCATATTTTAAATTTCTTTCCAAGCTAGTTGAAGAACGATTATGCCATCGTCTCATTCTCATGAATCTTCGTCTTTGTGAGCCTGAAAGTTTGTAAATTTCTGATTTAGAACCAATTTTTGTGCCTGTGCCCATATCAGCTTTTGTAAATGTTGATGGTGCGCCTGCACGTTGTTTACCTTCGTCTTCTTTAAAACCTCTCCATTCAGGGCCAAAATCAACTAAACTTTCATCTAAAACCAGTCCACAGCTCTTACAAATTACTTCACCTTTTTTTTCGTCGATTGATAAGTTAATAGAATTACATTCTGGGCATCTTTTAACAAATTTTGCCATTTCGCACCTCAAAGTCGTATAAAAAGAATTAAAAAGAGCCTTTATAAAGGTTTCGCCAGATTTAAAAGTCAATATAAAAAGTCTTTAAAAAGCTTTTATTTCTTTTTAATTAAAATTGCATTTACAACACCATCTCGTGTTGGTCTGCTAGTTACTTTAGCTAAGCCAGCTTCAGTTTCTATGATAGCACCTTTAGAAATAACATTCATACGAACAAAGTGTCTATTAGCTGGATTTTCTTTTACAGCTAATATTTTGACTTTTTGTGTTTTATCTTTAGTGTTAACATTAGCATGACTGGCGCCAGTAATAGTTGTAACACGTTTTGTTTTGCGTGCTGACCTTTGTCTGCGAGGCTTTCTTTTAACTTCTTCAGAAAGTTTAGTATAAACAGGATCACTTCCCATTTCTCTAGCTCGCTTTTTTCTAAGTGGCCAGAATCTTGCGCCACTAGGTTTTCTTTTTGATCTTCCTTGCCAAAATACCATAAATAAAACTCAAGATACAGTATTTATAAAAGTTGTTATTAGGCACAACATTTAAATAAGAAACTAAATACCAAAAAAACATGGAAGTAGAAAGACCATTAGATGCATTAAATCAATCACGTGGTAAGCGAGTATTAGTTGAACTAAAAAATAAGAGACAAGTAATTGGAACTTTAAAGGCATTTGATATACACATAAACCTTGTGTTAGATGATGCTGAAGAAAGAAAAGACGGTGAAGTTGCTCGCAAACTTGGAAATGTTTTCATTAGAGGAGACATGATTGTGATTGTTAGTCCAGCTTAATTTTAACTGTACTAATTAGAGCATGATTTGCTGGTTAGCTAAAAGGTGAATCAACATGACTAAAGGAACACCAAGCAAAGGTAAACGAAGCGGTAAAAAGACACACGTTAGGTGTAGACGCTGTGGAAAACACACTTATCACGCTAGAAAAGGTTATTGCGCCAGCTGCGGCTTTGGCAAAACAAAAAAGATGCGCAAATATAACTGGCAAAACAAGAGAAAAGGAAAAAGATTAAAATAAAAAGCTTACAGAGAAATCTTTAAATTTCTTTACCATCTAAAAAAGTTAATGGGTAAAAAGCTAAAAACCAATTCTATATTTCGCGGCGATTGTAAAGACATAATGAAACAACTTCCAAAAGAGTCAGTTGATTTAATTTACATAGATCCGCCATTTTTCTCAAATAGAATTCACGAAATTATTTGGGGCAACGGTTACGAACTCAAAGCTTTTGAAGATAGATGGAAAGGCGGAATTATGAATTATATAGACTGGCTAAAAGAAAGAGTTGAACCTTCTTACGATGTTTTAAAGGAAACAGGTTCGTTGTTCTTACATTGTGACTGGCGCGCAGATTATAAAATCAGAAATTATATTTTGGATGATATTTTTGGATCAGAAAAGTTTCTAAATGAAATCATTTGGAAATACAGCGTCGGTGGTAGAAGCCCAAAATATTTTCCGCGAAAACACAACACAATTTTTTGGTATGCTAAAGGAAAAACTTGGACTTTTAACAAAGATGCTGTTTCTATACCTAGAAAAACGGGTTATGAAAGTTTTGGCGGAAGAATTATTGAAGAGGACGGAAAAAAATATCAAATTAAAGTTGCTAAGAGCGGTAAAGAATATAAGTATCGTTTAGATAAAGGTAAAACACCTGAAGATGTCTGGGAAATTCAATCAATACAATCCCAATCAAAAGAGAGATTAGGTTATCCGACTCAAAAACCAGAACTATTACTTGAGAGAATTATTAAAGCTGCTTCAAACGAAAAAGATGTTGTTTTTGATCCTATGTGCGGTGGCGGGACAACACCAGCTGTTGCTTACAACTTAAACAGAAAATTTATTGGAATTGATGTTTCACCTATTGCATGTCAAGTTACGAAAAAAAGACTTGAAGATATCGGCGCTCCAATTACTGTATATAACATGCCAACCACGGTTAAAGAACTTAAAGAAATGGACCCATATAAATTTCAAGACTGGGTTGTTGAAAGATATTCTGGGCGCGTTAATACTAAAAAAAGTGGTGATAAGGGTATTGACGGCTACACAAATGACGGGGTTCCAATGCAAGTGAAACGTTCATATGGTGTCGGTAGAAATGTAGTTGATAATTTTGAAACTGCAATAAGGCGAAAACGTAAAAAGAAAGGAGTTATTGTTGGTTTTTCTTTTACTGAAACAAAAGGTGGTGCTTATGAAGAAGTTAAACGAGCTAAACTAGAAGAAGGGCTTGAAATTAAGTTAGTAACTGTTAAAGAGCTTCTAAATAAGTTTCTTAATAATGACTTTGAATAATTAATTATTTTTAATAATTTTTTCAAGCCAGGCAACTGAACGCACAAAAACAGTTTTATAATCATATTTATTTAAAACATGATTAATAATTTCTGATTCATCGTCTTCGTTAAGTTCATGTGAATTATCGTATGCTATTAACGCGGTTTCTTTTTTACCATCTATTAAAGGAGTTACAGCAATAGAATATTCATCTTTTAGTTTTTCTATAAAATAAGGAAATTGCTTAATTATGTAAGCTATAGTTGATGGGCATACAAGTTGTTGGTTTTTTTCATTTAAAACTCTTCGAGTATATTTTCCAACAAGTATTTCGATATCTGATGATAAAGGCATCATGTTTTTATCTAAATCTTCTACAGCTCGTATTTGCATCTGAGAAATATTTAATTTAGATAATAAAAGTGAAATTGATAATTCAGATTCATCAATAGAATATTTGCTATCATAAAAAGCAAATGCTTTATCTTCCCACTTAGCAAGATAAATATTTCTACCTGAAAATTTTATGATTTCAGAATCATAATGAGCTTTAATTAAATCAACTATTTTTTCTACACAATAAAATTTTTCTATTTCTGGAGGCGCATTATTTGCAGATCCGCCTTTATATATAAATTTGGTAAAAATTCTTAGCAAATCCTCAAATCCATTATAATCTACTTCTTCTGTTTCTTTTGATTTATTCATAATAAGTTTATCTTAATCATAATTAAAAATTTTTCTAATTAAACCCAACCAAACCACATTGAAGCAATTAACAAGCCAGCTAAAGCAAGCATAATAATTCCAGATATTAGGTGAAGATTTCTGATATGTTTGTCTCTCCAAGCCTGAACTTTTTCTACGCTTGTGGTTCCTCTGTAAACCAAATATGTGATTATAAGCATAGGCAGAACAAAAATAAAATTATAAAATGCCAGTAATGGAATCGCAGCTGTGCGTGTTGCTTCTTTTGCAAGCAAGCCAAGTATAACTAAATATGGCCCTGAGGAACAAGGTAATAAAAATAAGGAACAAATAAATCCCATAACAGCTGCACCTGGAATTGAAGTAACACTTGAAAGTAATTTTTTCATTACTGGACGCCATTTACTTGGTATTTCAACTGACCAGGCACCTGGTTTGTATTTAAAGTAACTGCGAATACTCAAAAATCCAACTAAAAGGGCAATTCCAATAACAACATAAAAGAAAGCGTGCATTATTCCACTAGCCTGCAAAGCTGTATAAACACCTAAACCCATTAAGAAATATGAAATATAAATTGCAGCAGTAAATGCTAATCCAGCTCCAAGAATTCTACGCTTGCCACCAGCAAGAAATATTGTCGTTAATAAGATAATAAGAACAGCAATAGTACAAGGATTTATTGCATCAACAGCAGCTGCCCCAATTAAAGTTGGAAAAGTAACTTTAGATTGCCCAGTCATTTTAGATATTGTGAACTTTTCAGCTTCTTCAACATCTGTTCCGCAAGTAAGATGTTCTGTAAGATCCACACAACCTTTTGTAGATTCAATACAGGTTTGAACTTCATTTTCTAATTGTTGTTTAATTTCATTACTATATCCAACAATCATTTCATCATCTATAAAAAAAGTTGGCACACCTTGAATCTCTGAACCACAATTAGTTGCTAATTGTTCAAACAAGTTTCTGTTTTCTTCATTAAAATAAACCTCATACATATACACCTCTAATTGCGGGTATTCTTGCTCTAATTCATCTAAAAATGGCTCAGCTGCTCCGCAATGAGGACAACCTTGACCATAAAAGAAATGTAATTCAACTTTTTGCTCAGATGTATTTTCCTGCGCTAAACCTGATGGGAAAATAGATAGAACTAACAAAAAAATAAAAAGTAACCAAAGTAGTTTCTGTTGCATTTTATTATTCCTGTAAATTTAAGTTATTTAAATTTAGCTACAGCCACAATCCCCTATTCCAGCTATTGCTTCACAATCTTGTGCTTCACAATCTCCTATTGTCTCACAAGGTCCTGTTGGACAAGTTCCACCAAGTCCAGATTCAATTGCTTGTTGAAATACTGAAAATGGCTGTGCACCAACTATTTTCTTTCCATTTACAAAGAAAGTTGGTGTTCCACTAACTCCTGCGGCAATACCGTCATTTTTATCTTTATTCACTTTATCACTGTATTTTCCTGACGTAAGGCAATCATTGAATTGTTCAGTATCAAGTCCTAATTCTCCTGCCCATTTCTGGAGATAATTTTGGCTTATAGATATTTGATTCTCAAAAATTTTGTCATGATATTCCCAGAATTTACCTTGTTCTCTGGCGCATTCTGAAGCTTCTGCAGCTATTTGCGCATTTTCATGAAAATCCAATGGGAAATG
>WJKY01000047.1 GCA_014728835.1 Candidatus Woesearchaeota archaeon
AGCTAGCACAATATATAAGAAAAAGCTGGGGAACAATTAAAGAACTTAAAAAGAAAAAATATCAAAGCACCCTCAAAGCTTTTGATTAAAATGAAAATAGATTTACATAAACGAATCAGCATATCTGAAGTACAAGAAAAAGAAGAAGGAACTTATGCAATTGTTTCTGGCTGGGCAGAGCATATTAAAGTTATTGGTAAAATAGCATTTATTAAGTTAAGAGATAGGACAGGTTATTTACAGCTCGTTACAACAGATAAAAAATTAATTAAAGATTTAGAAAATTTGACCAAAGAATCTGTTATTTTAGTTAAAGGGCAAGTAAAGAAATCAAAACTCAAAAAAGGCGGAAACGAATTAAACATAACAGATTTAGAAATTCTTAGTAAAGCAAAGCCAGAATTGCCAATTGATGTAACTGGTAAAACACCAGCTGAATTTAGTACAAGATTAGATTACAGGGTTTTAGATCTGAGAAAGCTAAAAAACAAAGCAATATTTACTATTCGTTCAAAAATAATTGAAGCAATTGATACTTTTTTTGCAAAGAAAAAATTCATTAAAATGCAGACACCTAAACTTGTTGGCGCCGGAGCTGAAGGCGGAGCAACTCTTTTTGTTTTAGATTATTATGGAAAACCAGCTTATCTTGCGCAAAGCCAGCAGTTGTACAAACAATTAATGAATATTGCTGGATTTGAGAAAGTATATGAAATTGGACCAAGCTTCAGAGCTGAAAAATCACATACAACAAGACATCTTTCTGAATTCACTCATTTGGATGTAGAGATGTCTTGGATTAAAAGCGAAGAAGACTTAATGAAACTAGAAGAAGAATTATTAGAATATATTTTAAAATACATAAGATCTCACTGTAAAAAAGAACTTACAGCTTTGAATGTTGAGATAAATACTCCAAAGCTTCCCTTGCCAAGGATTTCTTATTCAGAAGCAATTAAAATGCTTCAAAAAACTGGCAGCAAAATAAAATTAGGAGAAGATATTGGAACTGAGGGCGAAAAATTACTTGGAGAACTAATTAAGAAAAAATATAATGCGGATGCATATTTCCTAACTAAATTCCCTTGGTCATTAGAAGTTTGCAAATTTTATTGGATGCGAGATAAAAGCCACGGCAGAGGAGCTGATTTGGAATTTAAAGGAACTGAAATAAGCACAGCTTCACAAAGAGAGCACAGATATGATAAATTAGTTAAACAAATTTCAGAAAAAAACTTAAAACCAGAAGACTTCAAGTATTACACAGAACCTTTCAGATACGGAGCTCCGCCACACGGAGGCTTTGGCATGGGAATTGATAGATTAACACAATTAATTCTTAATTTACCGAACATTAGAGAAGCAACTTTATTTCCAAGAGATCCAGAAAGATTAGTTCCTTAATTATTTTTTCTTTTCTTCTTTTTTTTCTTTTTTGTTTTAACTTTTTTAAATGCTTCTTCGATTGTACTTTCCATCCACCCAACTGTTTTTAGATCTTTTTTTATCTTTTTTGTTTTGTGTCCTTTAGAGAGCCTTCTTTTAACGTATTTTACTAACTCTTTTTTTGATTCTTTACGTTTTTTTAACAATACAAAAATAATTGCAATAGCTATTGTAGTAATTAATAATATCCAGTATGGAGTATATGGAGCAATCATACAATCTACTGGACAAGTAAATACAGTTTCATCCCATTTTTCTTGACAACTTTTATCACCGCAATGACAATCAGTTATACAATTTTCTGAAGTTTCAGTTGGTCTTTCACAAATATCATTTCCGCACCTGGGATACAAAAGTTTGCTTACTTTTATAATAAAATGTTTAGAAAGAACTTCAGCATCATCTTTAACTGCAGCAAAACGAAGAGTATATTCTCCTAATTTTATATCTTTATCAACCAAACCTCGTATAGAAACTGTTTTTTCTATACCACTGTCAATATTTCTTATAGTTTTTGGAATAAATGTAAACCCATCAGGACCAGTTACTTCTATTTTTGCACGTTTTGTATAACTACTGCTTTTATAATTTATATAAATAATAAAATCATCACCAGCACCAACAAATAATGGAGACGATATAGTAGCTACGTAATTTGGAGCTCCGCCAACTGTTAAGACACCTCCCGTAGATCCGCCACCAGTAGTTTCAGTAGTTACAGTAGTTGTTCCTCCACTACAAGTACTAAAATCATCAACTGACCAGCTACTGCATTCGCCTAAAGTATCGCAAGTTCTTACTCTCCATTTATAGTATCTACAACTGACTATTCCTGATTCAGATTGAGGAGAAGTAGCACTGCTAACATTTGAGATGTTATAGTTAGTTTTCAAACCAAATTGGTATTCATCGTATGTTGCGTCTCCTTCAGGATCAGTACCAGATGTCCAGCTTAAACTTACTGAATTAGAACTTGCACAATCTTGGTCAGTTAAAGTAGGTGCTGTTGGAGCTGAATTGGAAATAGTGAAACTGCTTGTATTCCAATTAGAACAGCAATATAAATTACAGGTTCTTGCGCCCCAAGTATAAGAAGAACCATAAGTTAATCCAGTTTCATTTTGAGGCGAAGTAACATTATTTTGGGTAACTCCACCAAATTTATAATCATCATATGTTGTTACCGCAGGAATAGAAGGATCAGTCCCAGACGTCCAATTTAAAGTTACATTTGTGTTATGAGTATTTGATTGTATATCAATTGTTGGGGCTGAAGGGCAAATAGTTACATTTATTTCTGCAGCGTAACCAGCGTCAGTTACCCCAGTTTCACTTCCACTGTATCCTGCTTTTGTCGCAGTTGATGTTATTGTATCTCCAGAATCTGCATTTAAATTAGCAATAACATAATATCCATTTGCGTCACTTGTATCACTTCCAGAGCAACCCCCACCACTGCACCCAGAAACAGAAGCACTAATACTAGCACTTGGGACTAATGATTGGTTTGCATAAAAAACATAACCTTCAACTGTTCCCATATAAATTCCTGCACTAGTTAAAGGCATGACTAATAATAAAGAGATTATTATTATTACTAATTTTGAGCCCTTACCTCCCATAAATATATTTAATTTGTTTTGATTTTAAACCTTTGTCTTTTATAATTTACTTGTATTATAAACTAATAAAGCAGTAGCATTACTAATATACATTATTTTTCCTTCACCAATAAAAATAGAATTAAATGGATTAGAAGCAGCTTTTGGACTATAAATATTCCATTCTTGCGCAGAAGTATTCCATTTCATCTCATATCTAAATGTTGTATTTACAGATGCAGATTGATTATCAATACTGGTACTAAAATTATAAGGCCAACTAGGAGCATTCCAGTATTGTGTTAAGCTGATATTAGTGTCATTTAATAAATCTCCAGTACATAATAAAGTGTCATTAGAATCTTTAAGATATATAAAATAGCTATTGTTCGCAGTAAATTTATCAAATGGATTAGAAGCTGCTTTAGGACTGTAGATACTCCATTCCTGAGATGTTCGATTCCATTGCATTACATATCTATAATTTATTCCACTTAATATGCTACTAATACTTTTGTTACTCGCATTACTGCACAAAGAAATAAAATTCCAATATTGGTCCATATCTACTTGACATATTGAATAAGGTAAAATTTGTATGCCAACCGTACCTGTCGCTGCGGTTCCTGCGCCTGCTAATTGATATACTCTTGCACCATATGATTGAATAAATATTACAGACACTAAAACAATTATTGAGATTATAATAATTTTATTTATGTTTTTTACCATATCTTTTAGGTGGTTCTCCTTCTCTAAAATACATGTAAGACATTAAACAAACAATCATAACTAAAAGACATAAAACCATATAAGAGTATTTTATTTCTAATATATATCCTTTAATTTCACTTTTTGATAGGCAATCTGCAGGGCACATTTCA
>WJKY01000083.1 GCA_014728835.1 Candidatus Woesearchaeota archaeon
ATTATAAGCTATATAGTCTTATTGGCATTATTGCATTATCTTTTTTTAATTTTTTGTTCACGCTGCGCACAACCAATGAAATTACGATTTTGATCGAATCTTCACCCTCCAAAATTGAGGAGCTGGAAAAAGTTCCTGCTACAGAATATTTGGCTCACAAAATCAATCAAGCTTTTCTGCATCATACAGTGGGTATGCGCTGCTTGTATTACTCCATCCCATTGTTTTTCTGGTTTTTTGATACAATTGTTTTTGTGATGGTCACAGTGATATTAACAGTGGGAATTGCAAAATTTCTTGATTTTTAGACAACCTTTTTTATGCACAAGTTAAACATGTATCATGTTTGAAAATGTTGTTGTGGAATTGAAAGAAACCCATTCCACTGTCCAAAAATATTCTGTCACACAGATTAAGACAGACACTCCCGGAAGTATGGCTGCAGTGGATGGAGGAGCAGCAATTTTATGGAGCAATGGTATTCAGTCCATTGGTGTGGTAACTGCAGGATATATAATTTATAATGAGAATCACAATATAACACACCATAAAATTTGGTCTCAAGAAGTATTATTACATACTGAAGAAATTGACATATTTCGGATTAAAGCAGAATTACGAGCAGTTACAGAAGCTGCTGAATTTTGCGATTGTGTGCTTTTTGATGGGGCGCTCCAGGATATTCCAGAAACAAAATTTAAAGACATCATAACTGGACTTGAAAATGTTACTGTTATGGGAGTAACAAAAAAAACTACATTGGATACATTACACCCTGGAGTACCAGATACCACATCGTTGGACAATCCAGGGATATGGTATTATAGAATTTCTCCTCCTGCAATCAAAACCCCATTTCGCCCTCTGGGAGATGTATTCATTGCCCGGTTTCATGAACATGGTCCCTCTTTTCGTGTTGATATCAGGGGAGACCATCTGTTTGGGCGGTTGGCATATTTTTCTAAATATTTATTTTGTTTAGGGTATCCTTATCCTTTAATGGAAATTCATCGGGCTACAACACTGAGAGACAAAAAAGAGTATTATCAGGCAGAATTACAAAAAACAATGGTTGCCAATGGTCTAGAAACAGAATACTTCTCCGGTGTATACCATTTAGAAAAAGAACGTGAGGAATTCCACCAGGTTTTGGATGGATTGATCTAAACTGAAAATAAATCGATATTATATTCCATAATATTCATGTTCCTGGAATTATATGGCTTTTGCATGTCTATTACAGTTAGAACCCAAAAGTTTAAATGCTTAACTCGGGAGGATAATATACTTCCATCCTAGTAATGTATAGGAGGAAATTGATATGGCAAAAACAACAAGACTCATAATGGCTGTTGCGCTTGTAGTGGTACTGATAGGTTCAGGAATAAATTACAATGCAAAAGCTAACGGCCCACGACCTGTTCAATTGAAATTTGATACCAACAAGATAATGCTTCGTTCTGGTACTATTGATGTGCGTTTTGCAGATAATTTGAAAGGTGCACAGAGATTGCCAGAAGATGGCGGTTATTACATGGTGCATTTTGCAGATGCTTCAGATAAGAGTACTGCAGACACGTTAATACAAACAGTTTCTCAGGGAAATATTTTGATCCATCTTACCCACGGTACATATTTATGTCGGCTTTTTGAATCCCATATGGGGTCTATAAACTCCATAAAAGGCATCGACTGGGTAGGAGAGTGGAAACCAGTTTACAAAATCAGTCCCGATGTGTATGAAGATACAAAGAATACATCCACTTCCACCGCTATACCCTATGATGGTGAAGGTGTTCCCAAGTTCAAGGAGATGCCTCAACCAGAAGATGAGTATATTGTGACCTTGTTTCCTGGAGAAAATGTTTCTGAGTACATAGATGCTATTGAAAATATGGGAGGAATTGTGCGAAACCGTACTTTTGATCGGATGTTTGTTCACATTGATGAAAATGATCTCTCAGATATTGCTGCTTTAGACGGTGTTTACTTTATAGAAAGACGATATTTACTGCTGCCAGTGAATGATAATGCTACCTGGATTGTACAGACCAACCAATCTGGAAACAGAAAAGTGTTTACCAATGGAATTACTGGTGCTGGAGAAAATATTACAGTTTCAGATACGGGAATTGACATGGATCATTTAATGTTCTGGGACTCAACCACTGGGTTACCAGACCATACTTACAATGCTGGCCGGAGAAAGGTACTGGCATACTACAACTGGTACCAGACAGGCAGCTATGTGTATGATCCTGGTGGATTTAGTTATTACAATCCTGGAGATGGATACTTCCCCAAAGCGGGAGACCCCATGTACAATGTGTACGATTGGGACATTGAAAATCCCATAGGCCAAAACTATGCTGCTGGCCACGGTTCTCACACCAGTGGAACTGCAGCTGGTGAGTGGGAGCTGGGAACACAATTACCCACCTGGGGACCATTTGGAATTACACCCACTGCAGGGTATGATTTCTATGAAGGTAATGCATATGGCGCCAAACTGGTGTTCCAGGATCTGGGACGACAGGACTCTCCATATGTGTATGCACCTCCTGATTTGAATGATCCAACTCCTGCCGGGACTCTCAATGGTGTAGCATTTCCGGGAACTGTTGGACTGTTCACCCAGGCCATGGTTAATGGTCAGTCATATATTCACTCCAATTCGTGGGGTGGCGGTGCATACGGGTATTATAGTTCCTATTCGCAGGATATTGATGAGATGATGTGGCAAAACCAGGACTTTTTGGTGATCTTTTCTAATGGAAATGATGGACCTGGTACCACCACAATTACACCGCCTGCGACTGCTAAGGACTGCTTGAGTATTGGCGCTGCTGAAACCACCAACGATGGATATGGACATAACTCTGATAATGTCGCTATATTCTCTAGTTGGGGGCCAACTGGAGGATGGGGACGTGTAAAACCTGATGTATGTGCTCCCGGATATTATATTTTCTCAGGATACACCAATAATGTCACTGACGGTACTATATTGCACGACGACCTGCAGGGAGTTGCAGGGACCAGTATGGCTGCTCCTGGAGTAGCAGGATGCTGTGCTTTGGTTCGAGAATACTTTAGGACTGGAAACTACAACCCAGTTGGTGCATCCACAGGATTTCAGGGTGCAGGGGGATTTCCGCCCACTGCTGCTATGATGAAATCTGTCATTGTACAGAGTGCTCAACCCATGACCGGAACCAATACAGGAGGGACCATACCTGGCGATGGCCAGGGATGGGGACGTGTATTGCTGGACAATGCACTGTATTTTTCGGGAGATACTCGCAATTTACTGGTAGATGATAATCGAACTGGATTAGATGGTGCAGCAATTGTACAGCCCTTTTTCAAGGCATATACTGTCACTGTAGCGACTGGGCAACCATTAGATGTCACCCTGGCATATTCCGATCCCCCCGGAACTGCAGGATCTTCATTCCAGATGGTTAACTACATGTATGTTGAAGTAGACCATCCCAATGGTGTAGATTATTACTTAAGTGGGGCTGGAAACTTCTCCAATGGAGAATCAATTCCAAACCCTGGGTTTATCTATCCAGATACTGTTCAAAAAGTGCGCATTAACAATCCAGATCCCGGTACATACACCATCTTTGTGGTAGCTTTCCAGACAGATCAGGTTACTCCTGGTTGGAATGTGCAGCCCTTTGCACTGAGCGTATGTGGAAACTTATTACAATCTCAGGGATATGTACAATTTAATGAAGATTTCTATCAGACGTCAGATACACTGAATATTACATTATCAGATGCAGACCTAGCAGGTAATGGAACTGCAACTGTTACGGTAACCAGTGCCAACACATCAGATTCTGAAGATTTCACCGTAACTGAGACCAGTACTCCAGGAATTTTCACCGGGACACATCCCTGTGATCCTGTTGCAGGAACTGGTATCAATGATGGTACCTTATATGTTTCAGAACCTGACACATTAACAGTGTCCTATACAGATGCAAGTCCTGCAGGAACCAGAACAGATACAGCACTAGTTGATCAGAGCCCCCCTGAAAACAGTGACCCCACAGTCAATGCGTGCAATGGAGCCAGTGCTCAAATCAGCTGGACCACCAATGAACCTACTACAGCAGAACTTCACTACGGATCAACCACTGGATACGGAAATACTATGACTGATGCTGTATTACAGAGTACTCATTCCTTTGAGTTCGATGGATTACAGCAGGACAGTACCTACTACTTTGAAATCTGTTCTACAGACCAGGCCGGTAATACTACCTGTTCAGGGCCGTATTCGTTCACCACACCCGACATATATGTACCAGCGCAGTATCATACCGGGTACATGTCCAGCGCAATTGGTGTTATACTGGACGATGACGATATGTGGACAGGACACGATCCCACCTATGGATTGAGACATGGAGTATTCCAGTTTGATTTAAGTGGACTGCCAGCAGGTGCAAAGATTTCCTCAGCCCAAATTAAAATTTTCAAACAGGCAGACTTTTTGGACGCAGGACAGCCAGATACCTGGAGCTGTAACCTGATTGATTTTTCAGAAGATTTGTTTGCCAGTGGAACATATAGCACTATCCACAATGCATCTATTGTTGACACAGTGTCTTCATGGACCACTGCTGAATTACTAGCAGATGCTCCTGGTACAGTATATACATTGTCGCCCAGTACTAGTGCTCTTAACGAAATGCTTGGTAAAGGTGGATTATTAACCTTTAGGTTAGATGGTGCCACTTCAGGAGACAGTTTGATGAGCTGGGATACAGGATATCGACAAGATGCAGGTAGCCTCAGTGTGTGTTACAAACCACAGTTGATTATTTCGTACACTTTGACAGCGGGAACACCCACAAATCGTGTACCTTCATTGTGTCCTCTTGCCAAATACAATATAACCCGAGCACAGGATTTGAAAGAGAAAAGCAATGATCTTCTTTCAGATGCATTGGGACAGGGATTGGACACCAGTGAAATAGAAGAACTGCTCGTTAAAGCAGACCAATATCTGGAGACAGCA
>WJKY01000081.1 GCA_014728835.1 Candidatus Woesearchaeota archaeon
ATATAGACGAGCAGTACCACTTCGCATACAAGCGGCTGAACGGTGCCGGCAGTATTACAGCAAATGTGCTCAGCGTGAAGGGCACGCAGCCTAACTGGAACCCGGCCGCCGTGATGATTCGCGAGACGCTTGATTCTGACTCTCCGGCGATTTGGGTTTATGTGACGGCTGCAAAGGGAATCGGTTTCAAATACCGCGGGACCGCAGGCGACAGCCCCAGTACCGGCGCATCGGACAGGAAAGTCGAAGCGCCCCCGGAGTGGGTAAGATTGGATCGTCTCGACGACGGCACGTTTAAGGCCTACCATTCGGCTGATGGATCGGACTGGGAGCAGATGGGAGACGCGGTCAGCATTGCAATGCCGGACGACGTCTATATAGGCTTTGCCTTAAGTAGTCGAAATCCTGATGAAATATGCCCAGCAGAATTCTCTGATGTGGCTATGACAGGTACCGTTACCGGCGACTGGCAGTCGAAAGACGTTGGTCAGCGATACAACAGTCCTGGACAGCTCTGTGTGACTTTGGAAGATAGTGACAACAACAGTGCGACGGTCGAGCACCCGGATCCGGAGGTCACAACGATAGCAGACGCCTGGCACGAGTGGAATATTGACCTGGCAGGGTTCACCGGCGTGAACATGCAAAGTATCAAGAAGATGTCCATTGGTGTCGGTGATAAGGACGATCCACAGGAAGGTGGTTCAGGTGGACTGTACGTTGATGATATCCAACTGTCTCAGGGCGAATGCTTGCCGTCCAGTTACTCAACGTACAACGACTGGGTAGCTCTGGGCAAGCCGGATTGCTGGTGCTCAGCCTACCAGTGCGACGGTGATGCAGACGGTGCGACGCAAGGTCTCTTCCAAACTCGTGTAGGGACCAACGACCTGAGCCTGATTGTGGCAAACTGGGAAAAACAAGCCGGTGACGCGGACCTGGACCCGTGTGCCGACCTGGACCACAAAGCTCAGGGTCTGTTCCAGTACCGCGTAGGCACCAATGACCTGAGCATTCTCGTCAGTAATTGGCAAAAGAAGGACGCGGATCTTGCCGGTGATTGTCCGAGGCCGGAGTAGGCACTGGGCAAGGTAGTGACGAGGGGCTCGGGCCGCTCGAATCACCTGTGTTAACGATGGGCTGCGAGCTTGCCGCTCGCAGCCCTTTTATCCGCCGAAGGAAGAGGTATAAGGCGCCCAGGCACGCTGATAGACTGAACGCGTGGCACCAGACAGAAAGAGGTCTTCGCAGTTCAATTCACAGTTGATGTTGGGCGCTTGAACAAACAAAGCGAAAAGCTCGACTATATGACGCGTTTGTTTTTCAGGCACAGAGCCAGACCACATTGCAAGTGATCATTGGCTGTGTTGTCTGTGAAGTTACGCCGGGCAAGCCTGACAAGGCCTAAAGGTCAAGATGCTTGCCGGCGGCAATTGTGGCTGGTGCGTGGTGAAAGAGCAGTATTTGCCTGTTTTAACCTGTTTTGAGAAGGTGCTATCATGCATAGAAAATCCATTTGTGTAGCTTGTTTCGTTGTGCTACTGGGCGTAGCCGGTAAGGCCAGCGGCCAACCCGGCAAAGACCACATTCTGTTTGAATACTATTGGGGCGCAGACATGGAGATTGATACTCTTCTGAACCTTCCCAGCTTCCCGGATAATCCGGACGACGGTGAGTGGCGGGATGTGTTCGAAGGTCACATGAACTGGCGAGATAACTACGGTACGCGTGCTCGTGGTTATGTTCACCCGCCCCAGACAGGCGATTATACCTTCTGGATCGCCAGCGACGATAACAGCCAGTTGTGGCTGAGCACCGATGACGACCCGGCCAATACCGTGATGATCGCCACCGTCTCAGGCCAGACGAGGTCGCAACAGTGGGACAAGCTTTCGGAGCAGAAGTCCAGCCCTATCACACTGCAAACCGGTCAGAAATACTACATCGAAGCCCTGCATTCCCAAGGCGGCGGCCGCGACAATCTCGCCGTTGCCTGGGCAGGCCCGGGTGTTGGCGCGGACCCTGTGGTCATCGAGGGTGCGTTCCTGTCGCCATGGCTGAGGCAGGTTGACCTGATAGCCGCGAATCCCGATCCCAACGACGGTTCCGAGCATATACTTGCGCCGGTGGTCCTTAAGTGGACGCCGGGATTGACGGCATTCTTTCACCATGTGTACATCGGCACCGATCCGGATTTTAGTTCTGCGGAACCGGCTATCCAGCGCCGCACCACGTATTACTTGCCGAGCCTTGCTCCAGGCACCACGTACTACTGGCGCGTTGATGAGATTGAGATCGACGGCACTACCAAATACACCGGCGAGGTCTGGAGCTTCACAACCTCACCCTTGACTGCGCATAGCCCCAACCCACCGGACAGGGCAAGATTTGTAGATCCCGACATAGACCTTAGCTGGGGCGTAGGTCTGACTGCAATCGCGCACGACATATACTTGGGCACTGACGAGGCGACTGTTGCTAATGCCACCACGGCTTCGCCTGAGTTTAAAGCCTTTCAATTAGCTACGACTTTTGATCCCGGAACACTTGATACAGACACCGCCTATTACTGGCGGATCGATGAGGTCGAGGTCGATACTACCACCAAACGTAAGGGTGATGTCTGGCGTTTCACGACCATACCTGAGATAA
Organism: Candidatus Woesearchaeota archaeon; assembly: GCA_014728835.1. Lineage (GTDB taxonomy): Archaea > Nanobdellota > Nanobdellia > UBA10117 > WJKY01 > WJKY01. Next base: position 2,653 of record WJKY01000081.1, read on the forward strand.
GCACTGTTAGCGACCCTAATCTTCTCGGCTGGTGGAGGCTCGATGAGGGTCCGGGGGGCAAGGTTGCTGTTGATTGGTCCGGTCATGGTAACCATGGTGTTCTCAGA
>WJKY01000004.1 GCA_014728835.1 Candidatus Woesearchaeota archaeon
ATATGAAAATCAACCAATGCATAATTTGTGTGTCCGATGTTGCGCAGAAAGTGAGAAGCTTCTTTGTAGCCAAGCCCTTTTACATTTTTCACAAGCCAGTCCCTGTCTTGTTTTATTTTCTTGTGCTTGCGGGCTGCGCAGATAAATTCAGCTCTTTTGTTTGGAAAGCGATGCCCCAGCTTTTTCAGCTTAGCAGCAAGCTGTTTTTGGGAAAGTACTGAGAATTTGTTGCATAGCTTGTTTTGGATTTTTATTGCCCGCTCTGCGTGAAAATTTGCAGTTAAAAGACAAAAGCAAAGCTCTGAAAATAAATTTTTATTTGCCTTAAATTCTTTTATTCTTTTGTCTACTAATTGTTTTACTTTGCTTTTTTTTAGTTTTTCAATTTCAGTTAGAAGTTTTTTCATACTAATAAAAATTTAAAAACAAATAAAAAATTATTGATTATTTCTTAACCCATTTATCGCCTTTTTTCTTATAAACTTTTTTAACAGCTGACCAAGCTACTTTGTTTGCTGTTTCTTCGCGTGATGCGCCTCCGCGCCGTTCAGATGGCTTTTTGTATTGTTTGTATGCATTATTGAAAGCTTTTCTGAAAATTTCTTGCGCGTGTTTTGGAAGATTGTCTCTTACTCTTTTAGGCAATTCTTTATTTGTTTTATATGGCATTTTATTTACCTCCTTTTGAATATTTTTTTGCCAAATATGCTTTGTAAGCTTTCATGGCAGCTTTTTTGGTCTTATACATACATTTGCCGCTACCAATTCTCCACTTACCATTTGAACATTTTCTTACTGGCATGTTAAAACCTCGCAGGTTTTTGACTAGCGAAAATCATTGATTTTCGTGCAGTTATTTTGTTAGTTCATCTACTTCTTTTTTACCTTCTTCAAGTTCTTTTGTATATTCAGGATCGATTTCCTTTAATAAAGTCTCGAATTCACCGACATGTGTTTTTTCTTCTTTTGCAATGTCAAGCAAAATCTTTTTTATTTTCTCGTTCTCTGTCAACGCAGCCATTTGCTCATAAAAACTTATTGCATCTAATTCAGCTATTATTCCTGCCCTTAAAATTTCTTTATCTAGATTTTCTTTTTTTACTTTATTAAAATCCACAGGCAATTGATGTAACATTTTTTACACCTCCAATTTTAATAAAAATAAAAATTTGTCGTTAATATAGTTTATGCAATAACGCCAAAAGTTGTATGAATCCATTTACCAACAAAATAAGTTATTATAATTACAAATGCTGTTATGATTAAATGTTCTATTACTGCTTTGTATTTTTGTCTTTTCTTGGCAACATAATATGAAATTGCTGCAACTAAAAATAATCCCCATACTATGCTTGCTTGAATTGCTTTTTGCATCTCAAGCAAAAGAACAGGTATAATAAATGTAATTGCAAAAATGAATTTGCACGCAAATGCGGAAAGTGTAGATTCCCAGATTTCTTTATGGGAGTGCTTGTGCTCTGATTCTTCTGACATGTGAATACCCATTGCATCTGAAAGTGCGTCTGCAATTGCGATAGATATAATTCCGCCAATAACTGCAAGTTCAGACTGGGTACTATAATATAAGCCTATGATTAATCCAAGTGTTGTTATTACCCCAGATGTTGAGCCAAAACTAAATCCTATCTTAAGTGAGTGCTTCATAAAAAAACTTCATATTTAGAATATTTAATGTTTTTCTAATTTGAAAATTGGATTTAATTCCAAATCTTTAAGCTTTGAAAGTTTTTTGTATTTTGCTGGGTCTCTTTTTCTTAATTTTGATTTCAAAGCTTTAACTTCTTTTTCAAAAAAGCCTTTGCTCACCTTAAGTTTTTTATTAGTTAATTTTCTTCCAAGCTTTTTTTGATTGAAATTATAACCGCGTTTGCATGCTTCTTTGTAAATATTCTTAAGATATGCATTGATATATGGTATTGGATTTTTAACTGCTTTAAATCTATTTAATTGGGGATGATTTTTCCACCCTTTTGTTTTACCTTTTAAAACTTCCCGCGCTAGCAAAGCTTCTCTCCAAAGAGCTACAAAGCCTTTTACATCCAAATATTTCGTGTGCATGCTCCAAAGTCTCATAAATTTATATCAAACATAACCTTTAAATAAGCTATTAAAAGATGATATAACATGGCAGAAACAGAAGACTTACTAGTTCCAATGGAACAATACTTAGCCGCAGGTATCCATATCGGAACCAAATTTAGAACAAAAGACATGGAGCCTTTTATCTATAAAGTTAATCCAAACGGATTAAGTGTTTTAAATATTCAAAAAATAGATAAGCGACTTAGATTAGCTGCTAAATTATTATCTAAATATGATCCAGAAGACATCCTTGTAGTTAGCAGACGTGAAAACGGCTGGCAAGCTGTTAAAACATTTGCAAAAATTACAAATGTAAAGAGCTATACAGGGCGATATCCAGCTGGTGTTATTACTAATACAAACCTTGACAATTTCTTTGAGCCAGAAATTCTTTTAGTTATTGATCCATGGCCAGACAAAAATGCAGTTAATGACGCTATTAAAATAGGAATTCCTATCATAGGTCTTTGTGATTCTAATAATACAACAAATAATATTGACTTTGTTCTGCCATGCAATAATAAAGGTTCAAAGAGTTTGGCGCTGATATTTAAAATTCTTGCTACTGGTTATTTGCAAGAAAGAGGACATCTTCCAAAAGACAAAGAAATTGATACACCATTATCAGAATTCATAGGGGAATAAACTTTTATTTCTAGTGTGTGATTATTTGCGTATGGTAGTTAGAAAACCTGCTGCTGCAGGGACTTTTTATGCACCAGAAGCAAAAGCACTAGATAAACAAGTAGAAGCTTGTTTTTTCTCAGTTCATGGCCCGCAAAAACTTCCAGAGGAAAAAGATAAAGAGAAAATATTCGGAGCTATTGTTCCGCATGCAGGTTTTATTTACTCAGGTGCTGCAGCTGCATGGGCATACAAAGCAATTGCAGAATCTGAAAAACCAGATGTTATTATCTTACTTGGTGCTGCGCACACAGGATATGGGAAAATTGCTTCTGTGTGGCAAGGTTCAGACTGGGAAACTCCGTTAGGAACTGTCGAAATTGATACTGATATAGGAATTAGATTACGCGGCGAATTATGGGATAATGAATTAGAACCTCATTTACAAGAACATTCAATTGAAGTTCAGCTTCCGTTTTTGCAATATATTTGGAAAGACTTGCCGAAAATATTACCAATTGTTTTTTCAGCACCAACAGAACTTGATGTCTGCACTAAACTAGGTGAACAATTAGCAAAAGCAATCAAAGAGAGCGGAAAAAAAGTTTTGCTAATTATTAGTTCTGATTTCACACATTATGGTGTAAATTATAATTACCTTCCTTTTATTGGCAAACCAACTGAGGTGAAAAAAAGAATTTCTGTTTTAGATTATAATGCAATTAAAAAAATTAGAGAAATAGATGCAGAAGGCTTTGTTAAATACATCAAAAACACTGCTACAACAATTTGCGGCAAAACTGCAATTGCAGTTGGTTTAGTTGCTTTAAAAGAATTAGGTGCTAAAAAAGGTAAATTACTAAAATATTATACATCAGCTGATGTCACAGGGGAGTGGGGGAATTGTGTCAGCTATGCCTCGCTTATCTTCACATAAATTATTATGCTTCTCTATAAGCTGCTTAAGCATATAATAATGTTGATGTATTTTTGATTTGCCTAAGATTTTTGCCGTATTAGTGTGCAGCTTATTATATATTTCCATATGCGCATAAATATTATGTAATATGCTTTGGGATTTAGCTTCAGAATCATTCCATTTTAAGCTTGGATTAAAATAAGGCATGTGCACTGTTTCGCAATAAGCTATAATACGTTTTACACCGCGCTCTCCTAGTGCTTCTAAATTGTCAGCATCTTGAATTATTTTTACTTCTATTTCATCCACGGATTTATGAGTTCCCCAAGGTTTTCTATCATCATGCAACAAAATTGCTTTCAAAGTTAGTAGTCTTTTATCCATAGGGAAACCAACATCTTCTAAAATATCTCTTGCAATATCTACACTCTTTTCTGGGTGCTTTGAATAGCTTGGATCTTCTGGGTCATAAATAGTATGACCAAGATCATGTAGCCAACTAGCTGCATAAAGAATATCATCATCAGCAGGAAATTCCTCTCCTTTATTAATTCTTTGTGATAAATTATAAACCATCTCCATATGTTCAATATCATGACCTTTAGTGGAGTTTTCAAGAATATCTATAGCTGACTGTTTTAGTATATTTCTGTTATACATAGCGTACTAAGAAATTAAAAAACACTATTAAAGATTTTGTTTAGATAAGTAAAGATATAGCAAAAGCAATTATTGAACCAGCTGCTATTGGTGGCAAAGCAGGTAAGGCTTTGAATTTCTTTGAAATCATTAAAAAGTGAATTACCACAATTCCTACTAAAGCACCTATAATCACTGCGGCCGCAGAAATAATACTTTGCGACAGTGCAGATACTGCAAATACAAGTGGAAATGCTATGTCGCCTGTTCCAAGCATCATGTACCTCAAAGATGGTTTTCTTTTTCTTGTTTTTAGTTTTTCTTGGGTTACAGTTTTCATGCTTTGCGTTAAATCTCTCCAGCTGTTTGGTGAGATTATCATTGGAGTCATACCTCTTTGAATTAATCCTTTTGCCATGTGCACCATATGTTTGGTTTTGAATACTGCCCAAACATCATAAACAGAAAGTATTACTAAAATAATTATTATAGCAGCAATTGGAAGCAATGCTCCGAGTTGCGCGCTTACACCTGCTATTGCAATTATGATTGCAATGTTCTGCGTTAGTATGTTCGGCCACAAAAACCGCATTGCTACTACACTTAATGCAAGCACTATTGCAAGTGCTCGCCACGGAACAAAAGTTGAAAATACAATATCTGAACCTACAAAAATCAAAAATGCGAATAAAAGTCCAAAAGGAGTTTTATGTTTTAAAAATTTCAGAGCAAGTAAAATTCCTGCAGTTGCAATTACAAAAATTATTAAAAACCATATCACTGACGGCCCAGCTTCCATCTTTGGCAGCGGAACTGTTCTAATAATAGTTAAACCAACCCACAAACCAAGCAGCTGAACTAGCATAAACAAAGAAATTTGTGACGCTAAAAGTTGTGGCCTCCAATTATTCATATTTATGTAGTGTTCAAAAGTCTTTATAAAGGCAACGTTTCTCTATTTATTCAAAGATGGCAAAAAAGAAAATTACTAAGAAAAAAAGTTCAAATGACGAGCAAATTGGATTTCATAAAGGTGCTGTTGCTACACTATTAAAAGAGAGACAAGAATTAGCTAAAATGGTTCAGATTGTTGATTCTTTATTAAAAGCGCACGCTAATGAGTTGAAAAAACTTGGTGTAGATATTACAGGTAAAAAATAATCTAATCATGGGTGTTAATATTCATTGTCTCGGAGGATTTAGAGGTCTGCTGCTGCAGACGTCAGCGAGCGCATTAGTTAAATGCACTTAAAAGGTGAAACTTATTGTAAATATTCATTGTCTCGGAGGATTTAGAGAAGTAGGTAGAAACGGAGTTTTAGTTGAATCTTCTAAAAATGTTTTGCTTGATTATGGTTTAAAGGTTGAAAATGCAGGAAAACCAAAACATCCTAATAGAGAAGTTGATGCTTTATTTGTTGCCCACGGACACTTAGATCATCTTGGTCTTGCGCCTGCCATATATAGACAATACAAATGTCCTGTTTATGTTACTGGTCCTACATTAGATCTTTCTAATCTTTTACTTAGAGACAGTCTAAAAATTGCAAAATTAAAAGGTATGCCAAGACATTATTCAGCTACAGACATAGTAAACTTACACAAAGGCGAAAAAAGAATTCATTATGGTGATGAAATAAAAGTTGGTAGAAAGGTTAAAGTTGATGTTTGGGATGCCGGACACATGCCAGGCAGTTGCATGTTTGTTGTAAAAACACGCGGCAAAAAAATTCTTTATACAAGTGATTTTAAAATCAAAAGCACGCGTTTGGTTAATGGTGCGCGGTTTGATGCCAAGAACATTGATGTTGTTTTGATGGAGACTACTTATAGTTCAAGAAATCACCCGCCGCGAAAAAAAACAGAAAAAGAATTATTTCAAGATGTTAAAAATACAATTGATAAAGGTGGGATTGCTTTGCTGCCTTCGTTTGCAATTAGAGCACCTGAGCTTTTAATGGTCTTAAATGATTTTGGTGCTGATTTTCCAGTTTACTTAGATGGCATGGCAAAAAGTGCAACTGATATTTTCCTAAGACATCCTAAATTTTTAAGAAAACCAAAAGCTTTGAAAGCTGCAACTGAAAAAGTTATTCCTCTGTTCTCACAAGAGGAAAGAAACAATGCTTTGAAAGAACCATGTGCTATTGTAACTACTGGTGGTTGTATGGAAGGTGGACCAATTATTCATTATATTAAAAAATTATATTCAGATTCTAACAGCAGTTTAATAATGACTGGTTTTCAAATTCCTGGGACAGCAGGCAGATATTTAGTTGATACAAACAGATTTGTACATGATAACATGGATTTAAAATTAAAAATGCGAATGTCTCAGTATGACATGAGTGCGCACGCTGGCAGAGATGAATTAATAAAATTTGTAAAAAAAATAAATCCAAAAAAAGTGCTTTGTATGCATGGCGAATATTGTAAAAAATTTGCAACAGAATTAAACAGCAGATTTGAGTTAGATGCTATGGCTCCTAAAAACGGTGATGTAATTAAGATTTAATTACTTCTTGTTGAACGAATACCTTTTTTCTCTGCATGTTCTTGTTTTAACAAACCTGTAATTTGCTTTATCTTTTTTGTATCTTTTTCAGGTTCATGTGGTTGTGCAGGTTCTGCTTTTTTCTTAGATCTCTCAACCAAAGCTTTTACAAACTCGGCGCTTTTTTTCCTCATTATCTTTCTATTTTTCATGTAAAAACAAAAAAACTTGTAATATAAAAATGTTATCTAAAGTGAGAATAAAGGTAGTGGGCTGGCCACTGACGATAAGAAAATCGCGTTTCCACTCTTCCCGAACCAGTTCGCGATTATTCCTCGCGAGCTCGGAACATAAGGAGGTAAATGACCCACCACCTAAATGCTGTCCAAACCGGAGGTAAGGACAGTATATTTTACAAGTTGTTGA
>WJKY01000048.1 GCA_014728835.1 Candidatus Woesearchaeota archaeon
TGATTTTATCAACTTTAACCTTTTCTTTCAGAAACACTTCCTCTTTTATTTGCACGCCTTGTATTTTAAGTATATTTTCTTTATTTTTTATTTCTAAATTTTTAAGTGCGTTAACGAATTTATTGGCGTTTACATTAGGTCTGATTATTGCTTTAAAATAAGGCGCAAAGTTTTTGTCATACACTAATATCTTTTTTTTATCTGGAGTCACGCCAAAAAGTCTTACAACCGTTTGGTTGTCTACTACTTTATAATCCACATCAAGTGGAAAAAAAGTAAATTCTGTCTGGAGCGAATCCAGACTTTTTGAATTTTTCATGGAAATTATTCTTCTTCTAACTCAGTTCCTTTTAGTGTTGAAAAGAATCTTCTCATCTCTCGAATAATATGATCAGAATCAGCTTTTAATTTTTCAATACTAACTAATAATCTTTTTTCGTCTTTGATTATATCTTCGATCATGTCATATGGTTTTGTTGCTCTTTGAAAATCAGCTATTCCAACTGAACCGTACTGAGTATTTGACATTTCACGGGAGATTTTTTTAAGAACATCTCCAAGCCAAATATTTACAGCATCTTTGACTTCAGAACGAATTTGTTTTCCACCACCAATTTCATTTCGTATAATTCTAACTACACGAGCTTTTGGAAAAGGCATACTTTCATCATCTTCGTCGTCTTCAGATTCAGTAGGTTCTTCAGCCTTTTTTTCGCCTTCTTTAGCTTCTGTTGGAGCTTCTTTTTCCACTTGTTTTTCCTCTTTTTTTTCTTCTGTCATGTTATAATAAAATCACGATTTAAGACTTAAAAACCTTTTTATGCGACGTTACAGGTCAAAATCACTGTTTTGCGCCTAATAATGGGCTGAGCCGGAATTGAACCGGCGACCTTTCGCCTGTCAAGCGAACGTCATACCACTAGACCACCAGCCCGATTTGCACATGACTTACATCTGCGGCTTTGCAGGTAACGTTCCGTCGTTACTAGCACGGCTGTGCTTCGCACAGACAACAGGCTTCGCTACAGTGCATTCAGCGGTAGCTGAAATGCGCTAAGCCTACATCTGCGGCTTTGCAGATATGCAGAGGAGAGGATTCGAACCTCTGAAGGCACTAAGCCAGTGGATTTCTTAAACTTATCTCAGTACAATCTGAGTAAAGCCGCTTGAGTCCACCCCGTTTGACCACTCCGGCACCTCTGCATAATATAGAAAAAATAAGAACTCTTTATAAAGTATTTGTTATTTGCGCAAAACTTTTTTTAATTCAGACAAGTTGTTTTTAAGATTTTTTAGTGCTTGTCTGCTACTAATCTCTTTAATTTCTACTTTCTTAGGTTCAGAGACTATTTCTTCCTCTTTTTTAGCTTTAAGTTCGCTTTTGAAGTATTTTTTAAGTAAATCAGCATTTAATTTTTTAGCATCAAGAAGAATTGATTTAGTTAATGTTTTAGATTGGTTAATATCATTATGTTTTTCCTGAATATTTTCCAGTTCAGCTTCTACTTTTTGCATAGAATCATTAAAAACAATAGCAGCCTCTTTTAAGTTTGCATGAACTATATTCGGATCTTTTAGCTTGACAAATTCAAATGTTTGTTTTTTTGATGTCATATTAGAAATTAACTGTTCAGAGTTTAAAAGTTTTTAGTCGTATAATTTTTATATGAGAAACTACCAATTTTGTTAATGGCCACACCATATACATCTGCTTCAAGTCATAGAAGACTTCCAAAACAAGTTAAAATATTAGCAGCACTTATTATAGGAGTACTTTTGTTTGGAGTATTTGGCCATGTTATTTTTGAAAATCAAACCCCCACAGGAGCTTTTTCGTCTACAGTTAAAACATTAGCACATGTTTCAAAAACAGGGATTCATGGGGAGGTAGGATCTCAAAACCAAGGATTTCAGATAATTATGCAACTTTTTGGCGTAATTGTTATTTGGTTTTCAATCTGGGCAGCTTTTGATTTAGCTGTTGCAGGAAAATTTGAAGATTATTTTAAGGAGGCAAAACATATGAAAAAAATATCCAATCTTAAAAATCACTATATAGTTTGTGGCGCTGGTCGCGTTGGAAAAAGTGTTGGAGCCAGACTAAAACAAAGAGGAAAAAATGTTGTATTTATTGAAAAAGATAAAGGAGTAATAGATAGATTAAGGTCAGAAGGATGTTTAGTAATGGACGTAGGACCAATAGATGAGAAAACATTATTAGACGCAGGAGCTGAAAATGCTGATGGAATAGTAGCAAGTTTAGGAGATGACAGCAAAAATTTGCTTTTAACTTTAACTGCCAAAGAGATTAATTCTCATATTACAGTTGCTGTGCGCATAAATGAAGCAAAATTAATACCTAAATTTAAAAAAGCAGGAGCAGGTTTGTTAATAATACCAGAGGCAGTAGGCGGATGTAGGCTTGCAGATGCCATGCTTGGTAATATCACCGATGACGTGATTGTTGGAAAATAAACTTGTTTAGTTTAGTTTGGAAAGTTATTAATTAGTTTAGTGATTGAATCATGAATATGATAGATAAAGTGCTAAACTTGGTTAGACAAAAAGGACCTGTTTTGCCAGTTGAAATAGCTACAGAACTTGGCGTAGATAGTTTTATTGCAAATGCGTATTTGTCTCAGCTTATTGATGCAGGCAAAATCAAAATCAGTCAAGAGCCTGTGGGCAATGCTTTTTTGTATTTTATGCCAGGCCAAGAAAGCGCAGCAAAATCAAGAACTAATAGTCTAGTAACTAAAAGTGAAAAAAGTACAAAAACTTTTCAAAAAAGAGATTCAAGTTCAGTTCCTGCAGGTGTTGAAGAAAAAAGAAAAGCATTTGCACAGCGTTTAAAAGAAATTGAGGAACGCGAAGAAAAAGAAAAGGAAAAAACAGTTGCATCCAGTTCAGATAAGGAAGATTTTCTCAATAGAA
>WJKY01000049.1 GCA_014728835.1 Candidatus Woesearchaeota archaeon
ATTGTAATCAGCATCGGTGTTATAATTGCTGCGTTATTGGTTTTCTTTGGGTTTAACGGAACAATGTTTTTGCTTGGGAAAATTATTTAATATCTAATTGGTCTTATTTTAGTATGTTTGACATATTAAAACATGACATTAGCATAAGTAAAAGAGAACTTAGACTACACCGAGCCATGCTTACTGAAGATAAAAATAAGTTTGAACTTCTTGAAAAATTAGACAAAGAACTAAAATCTAAATTAGGTTCAGAAGAAACAAGAAAGTCAATCCGGGAACTCATTACTTTAGTTTCAGAAGAAAGAACCAAATTGCAACAAGCAATAAAAGGTTTGCAAAAAGAAATTAAGAATGAAAGAAAAAATTTAATCAAAGTTGCTGAAAAATTTGATAAAAGAGAAATTAGATTAGATAAAAAAATAAAGTCTGATTTGAAATTTGAATTAAAAGAACTTAAAAAAATTGAAAAAGATGTTAAAAACTTTCCAAAATTAGAAGGGATTATTAAAGACCTTATTGAACTTGTTAAAAAAGAATTAAAGCAGGATAAATTAGCTATACGCTTTGATTTTAAATTATTAAAAGACTTAAAAAAACAAGAGTAAACTCTTAAAAACTACTAATTTTGTTTAATTTTATGCTGGTCAAACAAATTCCCAAGGATTTTTATGTAGAAGAATTAATTAATATCAAACCTAAAGCACAAGGAGATTATACTTATTTTTGGCTGATTAAAAAGAACTGGACTACTATGCGTGCTGTTCAGCAAATTTCCAAGGCGTGCAGAGCAAGCAAACGAAGATTTAAGTTTGCTGGAACAAAAGATAAATTTGCAATTACAACGCAAGCTGTATCTGCGTTTAAAATCAGTGCAGATGCTTTGGAGAAAATTGATCTGAAAGACATCAAAATCGAAATCATTGGAAAAGGAGATAAACAAATTTCTCTTGGTGATTTAGAAGGAAATAAATTTGAAATTATTGTAAGGGATTTAATAAAAAAAGATTTAGAAAAACTAAATAAAAAAGCAGAGGGAATTAAATCTGGTTTTAAAAATTTCTTTGGTCCGCAAAGATTTGGTCGCGGAAATACGCATTTGATTGGAAAAGAAATCACTAAAGGAAAACTGCAAGTTGATGTAGAAATTTTAATTACTTTTATCGGAGACAAGGAAACTGAAACCGCGCAAAGATTTAGAGAATTTGCAAAAGATAACTGGGGCAAATGGAAACAAATCTTAAGCAAAGCTCCGAAATTTTTAGGCATTGAAAAAAATGTTTTAAATTGGTTAGTAAAACATCCTACTGATTTTGCTGGAGCACTAAGAAAAGTTTCAAAACCAATACGTAAATTATATGTTCATGCATATCAATCTTGGATTTTTAACAAAGCTTTGCATAAACTTGGCAAAAAAGATTTGCCAGAGAAGGTTCCTGTTCCTGGTTTCAAAACTAAATTAGGCAAGGATACCTTTTCCAGGGAAATTAAAAAAATTTTAAAGCAGGACAACATAAAACTTGAAGATTTTAAATGCATTAGAATACCTGAACTTTCTTCAGAAGGTACAGAAAGAAAAACTATAATCAAACCAAAGCAATTTAAAGTTGGAAAACCTGAAAAAGATGAATTAAACAAAGGAAAACAAAAAATAAAATTACAATTTGAACTGCCAAAAGGAATATATGCGACAGTGCTGATAGGTGAGTTATTTGATGAAAAAAACTGAAAAATATAGATTTGCAATCATTGCAAGTTTTATTGTTATAGCAATATTACTACGAATTTGGTTGTTTTTAGCTGACCATGCGCCTGTTAGTGACACTCCAAATAATATTGCATCTTTAATTGCAGGTTTGTTTGTAATCCCTTTGGTTTATAAAATTGCTAAAGACTCAACAGGCAATATTGAAGCTGGTCTTTTTGCAGCTGCGCTTTCAATTGCAATCCCGCTTTACAGCTGGAGAACTGTTGGGCAATTCACACATACGCTTGCGATTGGTTTTTTCTTTTTAACAATTTTATTATTTATGAAACTAAAAGATATTGGAGACTGGAAAAAAATAATTGTTGTTCCACTAATTTTTGCATTTATCCATGTGTATAGTCTTGCTTTGATTCCTATATTTGGGCTTTATTTTTTATTTTCAAAACTAGAAGACAGAAAATTAAGCAAAAATGAAATAATATTTGCTGGAGTTTCATCTCTTTTTATTTTCCTAATATTTTTATTTTTTACAGCATCTCCTGCTTTTTTAGCATTAGCAAAGCAACACATAGATATTCAATATTATTCTATTGCTGCTGAAAACTTCACATTAGTTAATGCATTTGCACTTGCTGGCATGATACCAGTGTATATTGGTTTTTTGGGAGCTTACTTTGGACTTAAAAAACGAAAAAAATCAGCTTTACTAGTATTAAGCACAGTTTGTATATTTTTCTTGATTATGATTTCAAAAATAAGCGCTATAATGCTTAGTTTGCCTTACTTTATAATTGGATTAACTATAATGGCTAGTTTTGCGTATGAAGAATTTAAAAAAGCTATTGAAGTGTCTAAATTTAAAAAATTCAATAAACAAATATCAATCTTTGTGTTTATTCTTATTATTATATTAGGAATTTTGCACTGGATCTTTACAATTGATCCTAATTTTTTATTGCACTTTCAATTTTTGCTTTAGATGTAAAGCCTTCAAACTTCATCTTATGATTTATTATCATTGTAGGTGCAATATCTACATTATATTTTGAAATCAAAAGCTCAATTAAAGGTTCATCATAATATTCTTTGTCAACTGATAAAACAATTACATCCTCATATTTGTTTGAAAGTTCATCTAAAACATAACCTTGTCGTGCGCTTATTTCGTGATCTTTTTCATAAAAATACAATATAACATCATGTTCAGCACCGCAATTATTTCGTAAGTCATCTAATAAGAGATAAAATCTTATTTCTAAAATTATATATTTCCGTTTTAGATAGTCAAAATCTCTGCTTTGCAGAGATTCTCCTTCTCCCCATTTAGAAAGTTGGTTTC
>WJKY01000050.1 GCA_014728835.1 Candidatus Woesearchaeota archaeon
AAAATCAAAAAGAAGTTGATTTGTGCGCAAAAAAAGTTCTTGAAGAGCTAACTAGCTATTTAGTTTGAGCAAAACATTTATTAGCAATAATTCTTAATTTTTATACATGGACACTGCAGATAAGATAGATCTAATTAATGCTCCGCCTACTGAGGAAATTATTACCAAATCAGATTTAAAAGCAATTATTGAACGAGGTATTCCTTTGAAACATTATATTGGCTTTGAGATATCTGGTTTTCTTCATTTGGGAAGTGGAATAGTAACTATGTCTAAGGTTGCTGATTTACAAAAAGCAGGTGTTGGCTGCTCTATTTTTTTAGCTGATTTGCACACTTGGATAAATGATAAACTTGGTGGTGATTTAGATGCTATTAAAAAAACAGCTGTTGGTTACTACAAAGAAGGCTTTAACCAATGTCTGAAAGTTATGGGTGGCAAACCAAGTAAAGTAAAATATGTATTAGGTTCTGAGCTATATGAAAAGCACAAATCTGAATTTTTAAAAGCGATGATTGATGTTTCTAAAAATACAACTCTTGCGAGGATAAAACGCTCCATAACTATTATGGGCCGCAAAGAAAAAGAAAAGATTAATTTTGCGATGTTGCTTTATCCTCCTATGCAAGTGGCAGATATTTTTATTCAAGGAATTAATCTGGCACATTCAGGTACTGATCAAAGAAAAGCTCATGTAGTTGCGCGCGATGTTGCAACAAAGCTTAAGATCCATCCTTTAACTTTTGAAAAAACAATCAAAGAAAAAACATACAAAGAAAAATATAAACCAGTTGCTCTTCATACGCATTTATTAGCTGGATTAGGCAAGCCTCCTGTCTGGCCTATTAAAAAAAGAAAATTAAAAGAAGTTCTTTCTGAAATGAAAATGTCAAAATCAATTCCAAAAACTTGTGTGTTTATACATGATAGTCCAAAGCAAATTAAAACTAAAATGATGAATGCATTTTGCCCTCCTAAAGAAACTAAATTCAATCCTGTATTAGACTGGGCCAAACATATTATCTTCAAAGCAAACAGAGAACTGGAAATTGACAGACCAAAAAAATACGGTGGTAAAATTCATTTTTATTCCTATGAAGATTTGGAAAAAGTTTATTCAGATGGCGCATTACATCCATTAGATTTAAAAGCAGGTGTAGCAAAGGAGCTTACTGAATTACTTGCACCGATTAGAAAACATTTTAATAAACCGCGTATTAGAAAGATGAAAGAAGATTTGGAGAAATTAAAAAAGACAAGATGATACCAAAATATGTATTTTTTACAAAAGGTGTGGGACGTTCAAAAGAGAAATTAGAATCTTTTGAAGATGCTTTGCGGGATGCAGGCATTGGAAAATACAATCTAGTAAATGTTTCTAGCATACTCCCTCCGAAATGTAAGATAATTTCTGAGAAAGAAGGGTTAAAAAAATTAAAACCTGGACAAATTATTTATGTTGTCATGGCTCGTCATGAAATAAAAGAACCTAAACGACTAATTTCAGCTTCAATTGGAGCTGCAATCCCTAAAGATAAGAAACATTTTGGATACCTAAGTGAGCATCATTCCTTTGGCAAAACAAGAAAACAAACTGGTGACTACGCTGAAGATTTAGCTGCAACAATGTTGGCTACACGCCTTGGAATTAAATTTGATGTGAAAAAACACTGGGATGAACGGAAAAAAATATACAAACTAAGCGGTAAAATATTCAGAATGCAAAACACAACTCAGATTGCAAAAGGTAAAAAAGGTTTGTGGACGTCTGTAATAGCTGTTGCTGTTTTTATTCCTTAGATTTCTTTATGACTTTTATTAGTTTTTGATAAGTTTCCTGTAAAACATCATAATCTCCAACTAATAAACGAGGATGATTATTTCTTGAAATTACAATAGTTGACTGTTCAACTTCTGTTTCTTTATCAGTTTCGTAATTATATTCTACGCCGCAGCCTTTGATTTCCCAACACTCACCTAGAATTCCACTAATACTTAACGCGGTAATTGTATCAACATATTGATAACCTTTAACATGTTCCATCAAAGTTAAACCTTCTACTGATTCAAAAAGAATTGATTTAGCACCTTTAATATTCGGCTCATAGTCTCTCGCATACTTACTTTTAAATATAGGTATCCCAGAAGAGATTAATATATTTTCTATTTGTTTATCTAATGTGTTTTCTGTCATGTAATTACAAAGTCAATAAAAACATAAAAAAGTTACTAAACAAAAATAAGATTTAATTTTTGCTTAAAATCCAATTCATTTGATTTGATGTAAACTTTACAATTAGCAGTATATGTTTCTTCTATGTTAGTTGTATTTAAATCAAAGTAATAAGTTGCTGAATTATCTATAGATTGTATGGCATTTATACTAATAGTTTCTTCGCCGTCATTAAAGTAATCCTTAAAAACCACTCCTTTGACGCTTTCTTCGTCTTCAATTGCTTGCTCGCTACCAGCACTACATACAAAATTTGAATGAACATTTGTTGATGCCTGCTCTCCAATATTTGTAATAAATATTTGTAATTTTGAATTTCCGGTAATTCTAAAAGTATAATCATTTACTTTTCTACAATTATCACTAA
This sequence comes from Candidatus Woesearchaeota archaeon, assembly GCA_014728835.1. Lineage (GTDB taxonomy): Archaea > Nanobdellota > Nanobdellia > UBA10117 > WJKY01 > WJKY01. The sequence goes on from WJKY01000050.1 coordinate 2,601, forward strand.
CGCAGTCTAATGTAAAAATATCTTCTTCATTTACATCATTTTCTGATTTGTGAACTACTAAATACTCTGAACATGTTCTTGAACAATCTTTTATACAATTGGTTTGATGAGTTTCCTCATTACAACGTTCGCCTGGTTCGCACATACCATTTCCACAGCAGTTTTTAATTGTTTCATACTCACATTGTTTTGTTAACTCATTAAATGTATCTTTTGTGCAGATATTATCATCATTGCAAGAAACTTTAGTTTCAGTTTGCTCAGCTTCTAAAACATCTGTTGCTTCACCTGATATTTCTCCGCCAGCTTCTTCTGTGCCACCAAAACAACCACTTGCTAAAACTATAAAAACCATTAAAACTACAATTGATAAGCTCCAAATCTTTTTCATATCTTTTATTAGAACAATTAAAACTTATAAATCATTCTACAATCCTAACTTCTGCTAAATCTCTAACCATTTCCTTGAATTTTTCTGGATTAATGTCTAAACCTTTTAAAGTTCCGTAATGCATTGGCACTACTATTTTTGGCTTGATTACTTTTATAGCTTCTACTGCTTCTTCTTCGTTCATTACATATGTCCCAGAAATAGGAAGCATTGCAATATCTATGCTTTCATCTGCGAGTTCTTTCATTTCCGGAATATTATCTGTATCTCCGGCGTGATATAATTTAATGCTGTCTAAAATAAATACAAATCCCAACATATCTGATTCAGGAGGGTGGAATGGAACTCCTGGTGATCTAAATTTATTTATGTTATATGCTTTAACTGCTTTTATTTTGATACCTTTAACTTCTGTTTCTTGTCCTGGTAACAGTGCTTTTCCTTTACCTAACTTTTCAATGGCGCCTTTGGAGCCAACTAGTTCAGTGCTTTCCTTGCTCAAAACTTTGATAGAATCTGAATCGCAGTGGTCAAAGTGCTCATGTGAGACTAATATTAAATCAGCTTTCTCCAAGTCTGTTCGTCCTTCTAGTTTAAATGGGTCAGTATAAACAGTAATCTCCTCGCTCTTTATTTTGAATGTATCATGTCCTAATCGTTTAATTTCTAAACCTTTGATTTCCATCCCACACCTCTGCTTAATTAACAAAGTACTATAATAAAAAATTTGCTAAACTTGATGCCTGATAACTGATTTAAATTTTCTCAAGGTGCGAAGGTCTTTTTTATCAATAATTGCTGTGCGTGTTTTGCTAGTTTGCTTGTGTTTTAGAAATACTTTCCAGCGGTTTTGCCGGATTTTATTAATCTGCTGGATCTCCCAGCCATCTTTGTAAATGTGCTTTCTAAGTACAGAATTCATTTGGTTGGTCCTTGGAACACGAGCTTTTGCCATATTTGCGCAGTTTCACTATTTTTTAGTTTATTTAGTCAAAAATCACTAATAAAAATTACTATTTTGCGTTTTTACTGAAAAATAGCTATATTTTAAGTTATTTAGGTTTTACTGGGTGATTTTAAGGGTTTTAATACACAAAAGACTTATAAAGAGTAAAATAACACTATATAGTAATACTATATATTAAATAAGAGGTAGAAAAATGGAAAATTTAGAATCTCAAGTTGAAGACACAGGATCTCAGGTTAAAGATAAAGGTGCTGAAGTTCAACCTTATCAAGGTAATGCTATTGTTGAAAGACTTGCTAAAATGAGTGATGGTGCTAATGTAGAATATAATCCTCATGGTGCATATTTAATGCCTGTTGCTCCGGTAACTGGAGACAATGATATTGATCAAACAATACAAAATTATTTTGAAATTAACAAAATACTTGCAAAAATTAGCAAGTAAATTTATTTCTTTATTTTATTTGGTAAAAAAAGAAAAAATAAAAACACAATTAAAGACGATTACCAGTCATCATCGCTGTCTTCTGACTCATCTTCTGATTCGTCTTCACTTTCATCTTCCCAATCTTCGTCTTCGCCTTCATCCCAGTCAAAACGTTTTTTCATTCCGACCCCCAATAACTCATAACCAAGTATGAGTTAAATTTCCGAGGTCAAATGTCTATATAAACTTTTCTAGCAGCAAGTTGGCAAGATTTTTATAGTTAAAAACATTAGTATATGCCATGGCGAGAAGACGTAAAAAACGAAAATTTAGTATTGAAGAAATTGCAAAGATTGTTGCTGCTTTTAATAAAAGTTTAAAAAAGAAATCTAAGAAAAAGCATGGCAAGAAAAAAAAGGAAAGACTTCTAACTATGCCTTTAAAGCAACAATTCCGTTCTGAACATTATGATATGATGAGAGCTGTTGCATCAATAATGTTTGTATTATTAATTGTGATTGGAGTTGTATTGGCATATGGAATTGCAAATTTTTACGGATTTGATATGTCAAATCAAATTACTGGCGCAGCAATAATAAATCAGTCTGCTATACCATAAAATGGCAATTAAAAAACCTGTAAAAAAATTTGAAACAACCATTGCAACTGCACTTGCCACAGCTTTTGGTTTAACAATTGCTTTATTCTGGCGCGATGCAATCAGAGCTTTTATTGATGAAATTTTAATTAGTAAACTACCTCAAAGCAATTGGATATTTAGTATTATTGCTGCATTAATAGTTACTATGTTATGTTCACTTGGAATATGGATGGTTTCTAGATGGAGCAAAAAAGAACAGGTTTAAGTTAATTTTTTATACATTACTTTTTTGTGATTTGCTATTATGGTAAAAATTAGAGAGATAAAAAAACAAGACAGAGACGCTTGGTGCAACTTTTATGAACAAATGTGTGAAGATGAATTTCTTGCATTTGATCCAGATGAAAATCCTAGTATATGGCTTGACGACATCTTAAAATCTAAAAATAGACGATGTTATGTTGCAATAAACAATTCAGAAATAATAGGATATAGTTATTCTATTAAAACCAAAAAACATACTCCATGGACTATTTCTTTTGGTGTTTTACCGCATTGCAGACAATGGGGTCTCGGAAAAACCTTAGTCAAAACTCTCTTAAGAAATTCTGATGACCCTAATTCTTTTTATGCAAAAGTCTCTAAAGAAAATAGCATATGTCAGAAACTACTAGATTCGCTTGGTTTTGAATCTTATATGGCTTCTAAAAATTATAAGAGTTTTAAATTCAAGAAAAATTAAATCACTTGTAAATTAGCTGCTGGATGATAATCAGCTTCTTCAGCTTCTTCTGCACTTGAAAAACAAATCCTGTTTCCAGGTAATATGGCTTGTGCATAACTTGAATCGCAATTATGGTACACATTTGAATTTGCAGAGCCTATGTATACTGCATCATCTGGGCAACCAAGATCTTGGCATGTTACTAAACCAACCTCTAGTGTTTCTTCAGTTTCAGGCTGGTAAATTTTTATTGAGTGATAGATCCCAAACATACTTAAAATAATAAGAATTACAACTAATGGTCCAAGTATTTGATTTAACTTTTTCTTTAAATCTTTTTTAGTTTTTTTCTTTCTTGATTTGCGCTTTTTAGATTTGCGTTTCATTTCCGCCAGTGACCTAATTTAATATTAATTAGTGCTTTGCCAATTTTCATATAACCAGACATAATAACGCCGGCAATAATCATTACAAAATAAATGCGCCAGTAACTAACTGAATTTAAAATTACAATATCATAAAGCCATTTAGATGCACCAACTATCATAAAAATAATTCCTACTGTTTCTAACACCCAATGTTGTGCTTTATCAATATAGCCCATTTTACCTCTATAATTTGTAAAAAATATTAGAATAAAAAGATAACGTTTTACATATCTAGCATGTCTCTAGATAAATCTATCAGAAATTTTTTATCATCCATAACAGTCTCTTTATTATATCTGTAACCTTTTTCTTCATTATAATAAGCAATATGAATTAATGTATCATCTTCAACTAAATAAAGAAATAGAGGAGGAACTTCTCTTAAATTACTCCAAACTCCAACTGCACCATCATCTGCAAAAGCAATTCTTGTTCTGATTCTTTTCCATTCAAGTAAAGAATGAAATACACTTGCTGCCTCTTGCGCATCTTGTTCTGTTT